>NZ_RZQY01000490.1:0-4569 GCF_003998575.1 Mesorhizobium sp. M7A.F.Ca.CA.001.10.2.1
ACGCAGAACTATTTCAATTTCGCCGGACGCGCCCGCCGCAAGGAATATTGGGGCTACTGCCTGTTCTGGACGGTTTGCCTGCTGATCATCGGCGGCATCGGCCTGTACACCGATATGGATATGGGCGGTTTCGACAGTGATATTTCGGGCGCGATAACGGTCGGGTTGTGCGGCACGTTCCTGCTGGCGACAATTCTTCCCAGCCTCGGCATGATCGTGCGCCGGCTGCACGACATCGGCCTGTCAGGCTGGCTCTGCCTGCTGATCCTGATCCCGACCATCGGCAGCCTGATCATCCTGGTCTTCGCGCTGATCCCGACGCAGGCCCGGGAAAACCAGTGGGGGCCGGTGCCGGCGGGTGTCAGGATTTAGCCGCCACGTGTATTGCAATCACAAACAACCCTGGGTAGTATTTGCGCAACGCGGGGGAGAAACATGCGTGGCACGATATTCCACTACGATCAGGATCAGGACTACGGCTACATCGACGGAATCGACAGCAAGCGTTATATCTTTGCCCGTGACGATGTGAGCCATGAAGTGACCCTCGCCAGGGGCACCCTTGTCGAGTTTCAACCGGAGGACGGTACGGCGCACGATATAGTCGCCGTCACCCCGACAGCGCCATCGCCAAGCACGGGCCAGCCACGCCGTTCGGCCGAGAGCAGGCCCGCCTATTCCATGGGTCTGTGGGCTTACTTCTGGCGCGCGATAATTGCGGACTATAGCAATTTCAAAGGTCGCGCCCGCCGCAAGGAATTCTGGGCCTTCTGGCTATTCTACACCCTCGGGATATTGGCGCTTCTAGGCTTCGGAATACTCGTTGACCTGGCGTTCAATGGCTTCAAAACCAATGCGGACAGGACGCCGATGAGGGCCATAGGGCTCATACCCTTCCTTCTTTTCTTTTCGGGATTGATCCTGCCGTCGATTGCGCTCGTCGTGCGGCGTGTGCATGACGCGGGTCTGAGCGGCTGGTTTGCACTTCTGGGCTTCATAACTCCCATTGGCAGCATTGCCTTGCTGGTCTTCGGACTTCTGCCGTCCCAGGTGGGCGAAAACCCTTGGGGACCGGTGCCGGCAGGCGTCAGGATCTAGCCGCCTTCAGCGCTTCGCCTGAAAGCCTGAGAAAGACCTTCTGGCCGTGGCGCTCGGCGCCAAGCCGGTCGTAGAAGCGCAGCGCGCCCTCGTTCCAGTCCTCGGTGGTCAGGTCGATGCGGCCGATGCCTTCGCGCAGGCAATGATCGGCGAGAAAGCCGATCAGCGCCCGGCCGACGCCGGCGTTGCGAACCTTCTCGCATACGAACAGATCCTTGAGGAACAGCAGCCGCTCGAGATCGATACCGGGATGCGCGATCGCCACCGACGCCAGGCCGCTGACTTCGCCGTCGACGAAGGCGAGCGCGAAATGCGGATAGGCCGGGCTTTCCTCGCCAAGCCATTTGCGTGCAGCAGACAGGGCCCGGTCAGCATCGAGAGGCGGCTGCCGGTAATGCTCCGCCATCTCGCACAATATGGCCGCGAGTGCCGTCGCGTCCTCGATCGTCGCCCAGCGGACGTCGACCGTCACGGAATCAGCCCAGGAATTTGGCGATGATCGCGTCGCCCATCTGAACCGTACCGACCTCGGTCATGCCATCGGACATGATGTCTTTCGTCCGCAGGCCTTCGTCGAGCACGGCGGCGATCGCGCTTTCGACACGGTCGGCTTCATCGACCATGCCGAAGGAATAGCGCAGGCACATGGCGAAGGAAGCGATCATGGCGATCGGGTTGGCGATGCCCTTGCCGGCTATGTCGGGGGCTGAACCGTGCACCGGCTCGTAAAGCGCCTTGCGCTTCTTGGTCTTCACGTCAGGCGCGCCGAGCGAGGCCGACGGCAGCATGCCGATCGAGCCGGTCAGCATGGCGGCAATGTCGGACAGCATGTCGCCGAACAGATTGTCGGTGACAATGACGTCGAACTGTTTTGGCCAGCGCACCAGCTGCATGCCGCCGGCATCGGCCAGCATGTGGTCGAGCTTGACGTCGGAATAGCGCGCCTTGTGGGTCTGGGTGACGACCTCGTTCCACAACACGCCCGACTTCATCACATTGCGCTTTTCCATCGAAGTGACACGGTTCTTGCGCGTGCGTGCCAGTTCGAAAGCGACGCCCGAAATGCGCTCGATCTCGAACGTGTCGTAGACCTGCGTGTCGATGCCGCGCTTCTGGCCGTTGCCGAGATCGATGATCTGCTTGGGCTCGCCGAAATAGACGCCGCCGGTCAGCTCGCGCACGATCAATATGTCGAGGCCTTCGACCACCTCCTGCTTGAGCGAGGAGGACGCCGCCAGCGCCGGATAGCAGATGGCCGGGCGAAGGTTGGCAAACAGCTCCATGTCCTTGCGCAGGCGCAGCAGGCCGGCCTCAGGGCGCACCTCGTAGGGCACCGCATCCCATTTGGGACCGCCGACGGCGCCGAACAGCACCGCGTCGGCCGCCATCGCCTTTTCCATGTCGGCATCGGAGATCGCCGCGCCATGCGCGTCATAGGCGCAGCCGCCGACCAGCCCCTCATCGGTGGCAAAACCGCTGCCGAGCTTGTCGTTCATGACCGCGATCAGTTTCTTGACCTCGGCCATGGCCTCGGGACCGATGCCGTCACCGGGGAGCAGGAAAAGATGCTTCGTTGCCATGGAGGAACCGTCCTGGAAAGAATTTGAACCGCGGCCTTGCTAAACGCCAAGCCGGTTGTGCGCAAGGAGTAACGCAGCGATCAAGAACAACCTCGTTCGTTTGCGATCCTTCGCGCTCCCCTCTGCCCCGCCAGCCTCCCGCAAATTGCAGCGCCTTGCCTTCACCGATGCGAGAGAATGTTGACCAGCCGGCCGAACGGATCGCGGACATAGAAGCGGCGCACGCCCCAGGGCTCGTCGGCCGGTCCGTATTCGATGGCGAAGCCCGCCGCTTTCATGGCATCGAGCGCCGCATCGACATCATCGACCTCGATCGAAAGATCCGGCACCGGCGTTTCGGAGCCGCCTTGCGCCATGAAACTGACCTGGACATCCATCTTTGCTTGCGAGCCGTAGGTGGCGATCCAGCCAAGGTCCATAAGCACATCGAGGCCGAGGACATCCTGATAGAAACGCTTGGCCGCAGTGGCATCCGATGTCTCGATATTGGCAACGATGCGCCGGACTTTCATCGTCGGTCGCCTTTCAAGCCGTGCGCCGCAGCGCCGTCACCTCGATCTCGATCTTCATTTCCGATCTGTTGAGCTGGCAGACGATCATCGTCGCCGCCGGCCTGATGTCGCCGAACGTCTCGCCGAGGATCGGGAAGACCACGTCCACGAAGGCCTGGTCAGTGATGTAGTAATGCGCCCGCACCACGTCGGCCATCTCGAAGCCGCCGTCCTGAAGCGCCTTGCCGATCGTCGCCAGGCAATTGCGCGTCTGCGCCTCCACCGTCTCCGGCATCGTCATCGTCGCATAGTCGTAGCCGGTCGTACCGGACACGAAACACCAGTCGCCCTGCACCACTGCACGCGAATAGCCGGCGGTCTTTTCGAAGGGCGAACCGGTGGAGATGAGTGTGCGCATGGGGCCTCGCAGGATTTGGTGGCCATTTTGCAGGGAAGACGCCTGTCCGACCATGGGCCAACATGGTTGGATTGGCGGTGCAAACCTTCGATGCCAGCGGGGGTGTGAAGGATCGCGGCGGACAATTCTTTTCCGCAGCACGACGACGGTGCGGCTGCCGTCGCGCAAAATACTTAGTTCGCCGACCCCAGCGCCTTGTCCAACGCCGCCTTCACATCGACCGGCCATGTCGCCACATCAGGCCACGCCTGCGGCTGGCCCTTGTCGCCGCGGCGCGCAAAATAGAGCCTGTGCTGGGCCGGGTCGACCGCCATGAAGCCGTCATTGCCGCCGCAATCATGCGGCACGCAGCCGCTGGCGTAGAAGGTGCCCGAAGCGGTCTTTTCCGTGCCGCCGCCGACCAGCAGGCTGGTTGCCATGTCGGGCATGTCCTTGCCGAGAAGCTTTTTCGCTTCCTTGTAGACGGCCTCGTTGTGGAAGGCGTCGATGATGTTCTGGTACTTTTCCGGATCGATGTCTTTCCAGTCCGTGCCGGGTTCCGGCATGTAGGTCAGATTGCCCGAAATCGTCAGCCCATCGGTCGGCGACCATTGCAAAGCCGGCTTCTCATCCCCCGGCAGCAGATAGGGCACGAAATAGATGGCGTTGTCGGACACCGCCGAGGGCGGTGCGCCGCACTGGTCCTGCTCGACTGTCGTGCTCTGGATGGTGCCGCCTTCCGGTTTCCAGACGATCACCGTCGCCGGCCCGCATTGATTGCCGCCGTCGCCCACATCGAACAGCGCCACCTTGACGCCGCCGACCTCGACTATTTTGTCGAAGAAGACGTCATAATTGCTGGCCAGCTGCTGGCCGTCATAGGCAAGCACCTTCTCGCCATACTGTTCCTTCTGGGTGATGGTCAGCGTGCCGCCTTCGAAAGGGCCGGGCGCCTGCTTGTCGTCATCGCCAGCGTCGGCGGCGTTCGTCCCCTGATCGGCGG
>NZ_RZQY01000491.1:0-4567 GCF_003998575.1 Mesorhizobium sp. M7A.F.Ca.CA.001.10.2.1
GGTCGGACATCCCGGTCAGCAGGCGGTTGGCGTCGACGATCTGCGGCGCCAGCGGCTGCTGACGCGAGAAGGCGAGCAGCCGGGCCGTGAGATTGGCGGCACGGGTCGCGGCATCGATCGCCGCATCGATGAATTGTGCGATGTCGTGCTCGCCGCGCGCCAGCTTGCGCTGGGCGAGGTTCATGGCGCTGATGATCACGGCCAGCATGTTGTTGAAGTCGTGGGCGATGCCGCCTGTAAGCTGGCCGACCGCCTCCATCTTGTGCATCTGGCGGATCTGGGATTCGGCCTTTTCGCGAGTCTCGATCTCCTTACCGAGGGCGACGTTCTTGCGCACCAACTCATCCTGGGCGACGGCCACCTCACGGAAGCGGCGGCGCGATTCCCTGATCGCGTAGCCGGCAAGCAGGAAGATCGCCAGCAGCGCCGCCAGCGAACCGATGCGTAGCCAGGCCTCGACCTGGTCGGTATGCGCGTCGCGCGCGGCGATGGCTGCGGCACTGATGCGTCGGACCGTATCCATGCTGGTCCGGATTTCGTCCATGACGGCCTTGCCCTGGCCGCTGCGAACCAGATCCAGGGCATTCGTCGCATTGCCCTGGTCGTACAGGGCAATCGTCTCGGCCAGTTCAGCCTGCTTTTGCGAAAGCGCGTCCTTGATATGGTTGATCGGCTGGACGAGCTGGTCGTCGGGGGCGGTCAAGCTGTCGATGCGGGCAAGTTGGCCCGGAATGGCGCGGACAGCGCTCCGATAGGGTTCGAGATAGGATTTCTCGCCGGTCAGCAGGTAGCCACGCTGGCCGTTCTCGGCTTCCTGCGCCAGAGAAAGCAGACCCGAAAGCAATTGCTGATATTCGATTGCCTCGCGCGCGGCGGCGCGGTTGGCCCGTTGTTCCTCGACCAGCATGGCGCGGCTGCCGACAATCAGCACCAGCACGGCGAAGCCGGCGACAAGCGGGAGCGATTGCCATCGCATGGCACGTCGAAGACGAGCAATCATCATCTGTTATGCCGAACCAAAAGAATTCCCCGCAGGCTGCATTTCGTAGGCGGCGGCGGGGCGGAAGGCAATATGCCGGGTTCTGGCGCCGGCAATCGGCCGCCAGCCTTGCGAAACCTTCATCATTTGGCTAAGGAGGCCGCGCATTCAGCGGCCGGCGTCAGCCGGCCTTCCGCTTTTCGGGATTTCGGCTTTTGGCCGGGATCCGGCTTCAGGCAAAGGCATTTCGCTCCCATGGCGCGCATCGTGATGAAATTCGGCGGAACCTCGGTCGCCGACATCGCCCGCATCCGCAACGTGGCGCGTCACGTAAAACGCGAGGTCGACGCTGGCCACGAGGTGGCGGTGGTCGTTTCGGCGATGGCCGGGAAGACCAATGAACTGGTCGGCTGGACGCGTGAGGCCTCGCCGATGCATGACGCACGCGAATATGATGCGGTCGTCGCTTCCGGCGAGCAGGTCACGGCCGGCCTTCTGGCCATCACCTTGCAGAACATGGGCGTGCACGCCCGCTCCTGGCAGGGCTGGCAGATCCCGATCAAGACCGACAATGCGCATGGAGCGGCGCGCATCCTCGATATCGACGGCGCGTTCCTGATCAAGCGCTTCGGCGAGGGCCAGGTGGCGGTGATCGCCGGGTTCCAGGGCATCGGCCCGGACAATCGTATCGCCACGCTCGGCCGCGGCGGCTCCGACACCAGTGCCGTCGCCATCGCCGCGGCGGTCAAGGCTGATCGCTGCGACATCTATACCGACGTCGACGGGGTCTACACCACCGATCCGCGCATCGAGCCCAAGGCGCGGCGGCTGGCCAAGATATCGTTCGAGGAAATGCTTGAAATGGCTTCGCTCGGCGCCAAGGTTCTGCAGGTGCGTTCGGTCGAGCTTGCCATGGTGCACAGGGTGCGTACCTTCGTGCGGTCGTCCTTCGACGATCCCGACGCGCCCGGAATGGGGGATTTGCTCAATCCGCCCGGAACGCTCATTTGCGACGAGGAAGAGATCGTGGAACAGCAGGTCGTCACCGGAATTGCCTACGCCAAGGATGAAGCGCAGATTTCGCTGCGCCGGGTCGGCGACCGGCCGGGCGTTGCCGCCGGCATCTTCGGGCCGCTGGCCGAGGCCAACATCAATGTCGACATGATCGTCCAGAACATTTCCGAGGACGGCAAGTTCACCGACATGACCTTCACCGTGCCGTCGGGCGATGTCGACAAGGCGCTGGCCGTGCTTGAACGCCTCAAGGCTTCGATCGGCTACGATGTCGTGCAGTCGGAAGCCGGCATGTCGAAGGTTTCGGTCATCGGCATCGGCATGAGGAGCCATGCCGGCGTCGCCGCCACCGCTTTCAAGGCGCTGGCCGACAAATCGATCAACATCCGCGCCATCACGACCTCCGAGATCAAGATTTCGATCCTGATCGACGGTCCGTATACGGAACTTGCGGTTCGTACTTTGCATTCCGTCTACGGTCTGGATAAGCAGTAGCGAGAACGATTTGAGTTGTTGCGTGTGCGCCGGTCGCGGTGGAAACTGCGGCGGGCAGAATGCCCATTGGAGAAGAAGCCGCGATGCGTGATCAGGCCAGTGGCCCGCGCGTTTTGCTCAAACGGCTCCGCGAGCTCATGCAGGAGCCGCTGGAGCCGCAGGAGCGGCTTGACCGGATCGTGCGCGACATCGCCTCCAACATGGTCGCGGAAGTCTGCTCGCTCTATGTGCTGCGCGCCGATTCGGTGCTCGAACTCTACGCTACCGAAGGTCTGAACCCGAACGCCGTCCATTTGGCGCAGTTGCGGCTGGGCCAAGGCCTGGTCGGCACGATCGCCGCCAGCGCGCGGCCGCTCAACCTGTCCAATGCGCAGGAACACCCTGCCTTCGCCTATCTGCCTGAGACCGGGGAAGAGATCTACAACTCGTTCCTCGGCGTGCCGGTGCTGCGGGCAGGGCGCACGCTGGGCGTGCTGGTGGTGCAGAACAAGACCATGCGCCACTACCGCGACGACGAGGTCGAGGCGCTGGAAACCACGGCGATGGTGATCGCCGAGATGATCGCCACCGGCGATCTGGCGCGGCTGACCCGGCCCGGCCTCGAACTCGATCTGCGCCGCCCTGTCAGCTTCACCGGCCTGTCCTTCAATGAAGGCGTCGGGCTCGGCCATGTCGTGCTGCACGAGCCGCGCATCGTCGTCACCAATCTGTTCAACGAAGACAGCGAGGAAGAGGTCCGCCGCCTCGAGACCTCACTCAGCTCGCTCAGGCTGTCCATCGACGACATGCTGGAACGCCGCGACGTCGCCTTCGAAGGCGAGCATCGCCAGGTGTTGGAAGCCTATCGCATGTTCGCCAACGATCGCGGCTGGGTGCGGCGGCTGGAAGAGGCCATCCGCAACGGCCTGACGGCCGAAGCGGCGGTGGAAAAGGTGCAGAGCGACATGCGCGCCCGCATGCTGCACATGACCGATCCCTATCTGCGCGAGCGGATGAGCGATTTCGACGACCTCGCCAACCGCCTGCTGCGTCAGCTGATGGGGCGCGGGCCGGAAGATGTCGCCGCATCGCTGCCGAAGGATGCCATCATCGTTGCCCGTTCAATGGGGGCTGCCGAGCTGCTCGATTACCCCCGCGACAAGATGCGCGGGCTGGTGCTCGAGGATGGTGCCGCGACCAGCCACGTCGTCATCGTCGCACGCGCCATGGGCATCCCCGTCGCCGGCCAGATGAAGGGCGCCGTTTCCATGGCGGAAAACGGCGATGCCATCATTGTCGACGGCGAAGAGGGCGTGATCCATTTGCGGCCGCAGCCTGACCTGGAAGCCGCTTATGCCGAAAAAGTGCGCTTCAGGGCGCGCCGGCAAGAGGTCTACCGCGAACTGCGCAAGAAGCCGTCGACGACCAGGGACGGTGTCCAGGTCGATTTGCTGATGAATGCCGGTCTCGCCGTCGACCTGCCGCAGCTTGCCGAAGCGGGCGCGGCCGGCATCGGCCTGTTCCGCACCGAATTGCAATTCATGGTCGCCTCGACATTTCCCCGGGCCGAAGCCCAGGAAAAGCTGTACCGCGACGTGCTCGAAGCGGCGCGCGGCAAGCCGGTCACTTTCCGCACCATCGACATTGGCGGCGACAAGGTGCTGCCCTATTTCAAGGGTGCGATCCAGGAAGAGAACCCGGCGCTTGGCTGGCGGGCGATTCGCCTGACGCTTGACCGGCCGGGGTTGTTGCGCACCCAGATCCGCGCTTTGCTCAAGGCCAGCGGCGGCCGCGAATTGAAGCTGATGCTGCCGATGGTGACCGAGCTGGGCGAGATCGCCCAGGCACGCGAGATCATCGATCGCGAGGTGCGGCATTTGTCGCGCTTTGCCCATCATTTGCCGACCAGCCTGAAGCTGGGCGCGATGTTGGAAGTTCCGTCGCTGTTGTTCCAGCTCGATGAATTGATGAAGGCGGTCGATTTCGTCTCGGTCGGTTCGAACGACCTGTTCCAGTTCGTCATGGCCGTCGACCGTGGCAACACGCAATTGGCAAACCGCTTCGACACGCGGTCGGGGCCGTTCCTGCGTGTGGTAGAGC
>NZ_RZQY01000492.1:0-4563 GCF_003998575.1 Mesorhizobium sp. M7A.F.Ca.CA.001.10.2.1
CCCTTCACGCTCGCCTTGCCCTACGCCAATCTGGAATGGACGATGGTGCTGACGGTGCTGATCGGCGCGGTGCCGCCAATCATGCTCAAGACTGCCGCCAATCCCGGCGGCCTGCCGATCGAAGTGTTCGACGGCTTCCGCTCCGCCCAGGCAGCCAATCGCGCCCAGTTCTTCCGCGACGTTCCATCAGGTCCGTTCTACGGGTTCAACCGTCCGGGCGCGGACATCTCGCAGGGCGTCATCGACAATTGGTGGCGCCAAGGCATGATGGGCGGCACCAAGGCGCATTATGATTGTATCAAGGCTTTCTCGGAAACCGACTTCACCGAGGATCTGAAGGCAATCGACGTGCCTGTCCTGGTCATGCACGGAGACGACGACCAGATCGTTCCGATCGCCGATTCGGCGCTGCTGACGATCAAGCTGCTCAAGAAGGGCGAGCTCAAGGTCTACAAGGGCTTCCCGCACGGCATGGCCACGACCCATGCAGACATCATCAATGCCGACCTGCTGGCCTTCTTCAAGGCTTAAGGCCATGGCCCACAAAAATGCACCCGTCATCAGGCGGGTGCATTTTTGTGACAGCGGCAGACCCGCCTGATCTAGGCGGCCGCCTGCGCTTTGCGCGCTTCCTTCATGTTTGGCAGGAACACGGTGAGCAATCCAAGAAACGGCAAATACGAGCAGATCTGGAAGACGAAATCGATGCCCTTCATATCGGCGACGATACCGAGCACGGCCGCCGCGATGCCGCCCATGCCGAAGGCGAAGCCGAAGAAGATGCCGGCGATCATGCCGACGCGGCCCGGCACGAGTTCCTGCGCAAAGACGACGATGTTCGAGAAGGCAGAGGACAGGATCAGGCCGATCAGCACCGTCAGCACCATCGTCCATTCCAGATTGGCGTAGGGCAAGGCGAGCGTGAAGGGCAGCACGCCGACGATGGAGAACCAGATCATCGCCTTCTGCCCGTAGCGGTCGCCGAACGGGCCGCCGAGCAGGATGCCCAGCGCCGAGGCTCCGAGGAACAGGAACAGCATGACTTGGCTCATCTGCACCGAAACGCCGAACTTATGCATGGAATAGAAGGTGTAGTAGCTGGCGAGGCTGGCGATGTAGGCATTCTTGCTCAGCACCAGCAGGGTCAGCACGATCAATGCGTTCATCACCTTGCGGCGCGGGAAGGGCGAAACGAAGCTCGCCGCCTTGCGGGTGCCCTGTGCGGCACGCAGCCGGCTGTACCAGCCGCCGACCTGCCACAAAACGATGATGCCGATCAGCGAGCCGACGGCGAACCAGGAAATGCTGGTCTGGCCGAACGGCACGACGATGAAGGCTGCCAGCAGCGGCCCCATGGACTGTCCGAAATTGCCGCCAACCTGGAACAGCGACTGCGCCAGGCCGAAGCGGCCGCCGGAGGCGAAGCGGGCGATGCGCGAGGATTCCGGATGGAAGATCGCCGAGCCGATGCCGATCAGCGAGGCGCCGATCAGGAGCAGCGAATAGTGCCCGGCATAGGCGAGCACAATCAGGCCGATCAGCGATGACGCCATGCCGTAGGGCAGCGAATAGGGCATCGGCCGTTTGTCGGTGATCATGCCGATCACAGGCTGCAGCAGCGACGCGGTCACCTGGAAGGTGAAGGTCAACAAGCCGATCTGCCAGAAATCGAGGCCATAATTCTCTTTCAGGAGCGGGTAAATGGCCGACAGCAGCGACTGCATGATGTCGTTGATGCAGTGGCAGAAGCTCACCGCCAGGATCACGGTGAAGGCCGTCGCCTGGGCTGAAGCGTGACTGGTGGTCGCCGGTGGGGCGACGCTGGCGGCTGTCGTATCGGTCAAGGTAGGCTCCGTGGTCTTTTTGGCGGGCAGGCCCGCAGGCAGTTGACGAACGCACCTGCGGCCGCCTTGTCGGACGCTCCTGTGGAGCGCTTGGGACCGGCGCCTTATAAGCTTCTTGCGGGATGACTTCTTTCGTGGTTTGGTCCAATAGTTTCGCAAGTGGGCCATATCGGATGCCGCACGGCAAAGAAGTCTTTCACGCTGGCAACGCCAATCTCGGCCAGTTGCACGAGAGCCGCTGGGAGTGGCTTGAACAAGTGGCCGGGCCGGCGGTGGCATTGCCGACCGAATATCCCGATGGCTACCGTGTGCCGCAGCACCGCCACAGCCGCAGCCAGCTCTTGCATGCGCTTGTCGGCGTGGTGCTGGTGACGACGCGCTACGGACGCTGGATGGTGCCGCCCGACCACGCGATGTGGATTCCAGCCGGCACCGAGCATTCCGTCGAGATGCTGGGCGATGTCTCGATGCGTTCGGTCTATGTCATGCCACAGGCGATCCCCGGGCTGCCCGAAGGCTTGCGCGTCGTCGGCGTCACCGACCTGATGCACAGCCTGATCGTGGAATCGGAAAAGCTGCCGCAAGGCGGCGTTCTGGAAGGACGTGGTGGGCTGATCATGAACCTTTTGCTGCACGAAATCCCGACCTTGCCGGAACGGCCGCTCGGCCTGCCATTCCCGTCCGATCCAAGGCTGTCGGCGCTCTGCCGGCGCTTCGTCGCGGCACCGTCGCCGCATGCGACGATCGATGAATGGGCGGATGCCGCCGGCATGAGCCGCCGCTCCTTCACCCGCGCCTTCCAGCGCCAGACTGGCTTGTCGCTGTCGACATGGCGCCAGCAGGCCTGCCTGTTCGCGGCGCTGCCCAGGCTGGCGGACGGCGAGCCGATCACCAGGGTGGCGCTCGATCTCGGCTATGACAGCGTGCCGGCCTTCATCACCATGTTCAAGCGCATGCTGGGGACCTCGCCGCGCGGCTATATGCGCGGCGCACGAGAAAGCGTCGAGGTCGCTCGTCGCCTGGTCGGCCCGGTTCGGTTGGAAAGCCCTGCGCCGTAACGGCAGGTGCTGTTCTAGAGCATTTTACCGTTTTACGGAAACGGCGAGCTGCTCTAACTCTTTGTTTTGACGTAATTCTCTAGGGAAAGCGCTACGCGCTTTTCCCGGGAAAACCGCTTCACACTTTTCCTGGAATTGCTCTAGTCGAACAGGCTCGACACCGATTCCTCGGTCGCGGTGCGCGAAATGGCTTCGCCCATGAGGTCGGCGATCGAGATGACGCGGATGTTGGGCGCGTCGAGCACGCCCTGGGTGGGCTGGATGGAATCGGTGATCACCAGTTCCTGCAGCTTCGAGCCGCTGATGCGGGCAACCGCACCGCCCGACAGCACACCGTGGGTGATATAGGCGGTGACACTGGTGGCGCCGTTGGCCAGCAGTGCATCGGCGGCGTTGCACAGCGTGCCGCCGGAATCGACGATGTCGTCGATCAGCAGGCAATCCTTGCCGGCGACCGCGCCGATGATGTTCATGACTTCCGATTCACCGGGCCGTTCGCGGCGCTTGTCGACGATGGCCAGTTGCGCATCGAAGCGCTTGGCCAGCGCACGGGCGCGGACCACGCCGCCAATGTCGGGCGAGACCACCACGACGTTGCCGAGTTGCTTGTATTTGGCCTTCACGTCGCGGGCCATCACCGGCACGGAAAACAGATTGTCGGTCGGAATATCGAAGAAGCCTTGGATCTGGCCGGCATGCAGGTCAAGCGTCAGAACGCGGTCGACACCGGCGCGGGTGATCATGTTGGCGACCAGCTTGGCCGAGATCGGCGTGCGGCCGGAGGCGCGGCGGTCCTGCCTGGCGTAGCCGAAATAGGGGATGACCGCCGTGATGCGCTTGGCCGAGGAACGCATGAAGGCATCGATCATGATGAGCAATTCCATCAAATGATCGTTGGTCGGGAACGAGGTCGATTGCAGGATGAAGACATCCTCGCCGCGCACGTTTTCCTGGATTTCGACGAAGATTTCCTGGTCGGCGAAGCGCCTGACCGTGGCTTTGCCCAGCGGGACGTTGAGGTACCGGGCGACCGCTTCGGCCAGCACCCTGTTGGAATTGCCCGCGAAGAGTTTCATGCACGGTTCCTGGTGGAGGATGATGAGACCTGACGGACTCGCTTGCGCCCTTTAACCGGGCTTTTAGCGGCCCGCGCCGGTATTGCAAGCGCCGAGATCGGGAATCCGCCGGCTAAACTCAAGAAAGCTCCGCGCCATCGCCGGGCTGCAACAGGGAGCAGCGGACTTGCGCTGCTCCTTCTTCTCGTTGGGCATCGGATTTTCCCAAAACCGTCTCCACTTTTGGGTCCGATGCCTCTAGCCCGCCTTGCCGCCGAGCCAGGCCGCGAATTGGTCGATGGTCTGGTCGGCGATCGTCTGCATGGTGGCCGGCGAGACCCCCTTCCAGCTGTCGCCGCCCGCGCTGGCGCCGGAATTGACCGACGGGGCCTTCTGCTGACCATTGATGCGGTGCAGCCGGTTGCCGGCGGGGTCATAGACATCCCAGACATAGATGACGGTGGTGTCGGCGCCTTCCGACATCGTCGAGAAATAGCCCTTCAGCACATGTGTCACGGTCTGGTCGGCGCTGCCGGCGAGCGTGATACCGCGCTGCCTGGCGCGGGTCTGCAACTCCGCCGTAAGAGGTGTCGCGGCTTCCACCGA
>NZ_RZQY01000493.1:0-4563 GCF_003998575.1 Mesorhizobium sp. M7A.F.Ca.CA.001.10.2.1
TTGGGGCGTATGGCAAGCAGGCGCGGTTCGCCGCGATTCAACGAAGTGGCGTGGACCGAGACAAGCGCTTCATTCGAGGCCGGTTGAGGCTCGGCGACGTCGGCGAGCCTCAACCCGGTCGCACTTTCGGGAGAGATGACCAGGGCGAGCATGGCGTACCTTGTTGCTGGCTTGTCGGTGCCAGCTTGCGTTGGAAAGCACGGCAAGCTGAGTACCCACGTAGGTAGCGAGCCATACCGGCGATGGCGCGCAGCGTCACGAGATCAACCCTGCGCGAACCGGAGCCTATCGACTTCCGCGGTTAAAGAATTTAGCTATCATGGCGTTTCATCGCTAATAGCAGTCAATCATGAGACGGCCCCTCAGCTACCCCTGGCTTGATCTCGATGTGGATGACCCTTCCGCGTTGGCGATTGCCGTGCGCGTCGACATCCCCGACACCCGAGCGGAAGTCCCCGCCCACCGGCACCGCAAAGGCCAGCTCGTCTTCGCGCTCGGCGGCGGCGTCACATGCCGCGTTCCAAGCGGTCTATGGATGGTGCCGCCGCATTGCGGGGTGTGGATCCCCGGCGGCATGGAGCACAGCAATGTCGCAACCGCCAACGCCCGGATTTTTTTCGTCTACATAGAGCCGGGAGCGGCCGACCTGCCGGAGCGGTGCTGCACGCTTTCGATCTCGCCACTGCTGCGCGAATTGATCATCGAGCTTTCCGATCGGCTGCAGGACGACGAGGCGAGGGGCGAACTCTTGACCAAAATGCTGCTCACCGAATTGCCACGCATGCCTGTCCAGCAATTGCACCTGCCGATCTCATCCGAGCCGCGCTTGAACAGGATCGCCGAGGCGTTGGCGCAAGACCCTGCCGACCGCAGCACGCTGGCGGACTGGGCCAAGCGCATGGCGCTCAGCGAGAGCAGCCTCGCCCGCCTTGTGACAAAGGAGACAGGGCTGAGTTTCGGGCGCTGGCGCCAGCAATTGCACTTGATCGTTGCAATTCGGGAACTGGCGTCCGGCAAGAGTGTCCAGCAAGTCTCGGGCGATCTCGGCTATGGTTCGGTCACGGCCTTCATCACCATGTTCAAGAAGGCGCTTGGGAAGCCGCCGGCCAAATACCTCAGTGGTATCGCGCAAAATGGCGGCTCTGCATTCGTGGCGTAATGCTCACTTGAAAGGCTGGTCGAGCCAATCAGGTTGCCAGCGTGCGAGAATGCAGCTTGGCTTTGGGACTCAGGCCACCGATGGCTCGGCGGTTTCGCGCCTCAACTCCGGTTTGGAACCGAGAACTTCTTCCACAATCCCGCGCGCAATCTCGCGTTCACCCATGATCACCGTATCGGCGCCCAAACCCTTGAGATGTTCGACCTCGGCATCCGAATGGGCCCGGGCGATAACGTTGATACCGGGATTAGCGGCGCGGGCTCGGAGCACGATCTGACCGGCTTCGAAGGCATTGGGGATGGCAAGGATCAGCTGGCTGGCGCCTTCGGGGTTGGCGGCGGCAAACACTTCGGCATTGGCCGCATTGCCGGCGACGGTCTCGATGCTGTCCGCTTTCAGCCTCGCCAGCGTCTTGTCGGCGTCCTCGATGACCAGGAAGGGCAGTGCCGCGTCTTTCAACGCCGAGCCGACCAGGCCACCGACACGGCCGTAGCCGATCAGGATGGCATGGCCTGTGAGTGCCGTCTTGGGCGGCGGCCCGTCCTCCCTTTTCGCCGTTGCCGCGACAGAGGCCACCTGGCCCGGCTCCGTCGCCGGACCAACCGGTTTTGCTTCGACCGGCGGTGCCGTCCTGGCGGCGCGCCGTTCCAGCCACGGCTTCATCCAGTCGATGGCCAGGAACATCAGCGGGTTGAGGACGATCGACAGGATGGCGCCGGCCAGAATGAGGTCGCGACCTTGTTCGGGCAACAGTTTCAGCCCGACGCCGAGCTCGGCCAGGATGAAGGAGAATTCGCCGATCTGGGCAAGGCTTGCCGAAATCATCAATGCGGTGGCCAGGGGATAGCCGAAGGCAACGACGATGACGAACGCCGCCAGCGATTTGCCGATGATGATGATGGCCAGCGTTGCCAGGATCGGCCAGCCATTGCTGATCAGGCTGAACGGGTCGAACAGCATGCCGACCGAGACGAAGAACAACACGGAAAAGGCATCGCGCAGCGGCAAGGATTCTTCGGCGGCACGGTGACTGAGTTCGGATTCGCTCATGATCATGCCGGCGAAGAATGCGCCCAGCGCCAGTGAGACCCCAAACAGTTTGGCCGCGCCAAAGGCGACGCCGAGCGCTATGGCAAGCACCGCCAGCCGGAAGAGCTCGCGCGAGCCGGTGTGGGCGACATAGTGCAGGATCCAGGGGATGACCCGGCGGCCGACCACCAGCATGACGACGACGAAGGCGGCGACCTTGGCCAGCGTGATGCCGACGACGCCCCAGATGCCGTAGCTGGCCGGCAGCGACAGCAGCCCGCTTGCATGGGCGTCGGTCTGCTCCTGGCCGCCGAGCACGCCGGCCAGCGCCGGCAGCAGCACCAGCGCCAGCACCATGGCCAGGTCCTCGACGATCAGCCAGCCGACAGCGATGCGGCCGCGCTCGGTCTCGATCATCCGCCGCTCTTGCAGAGCGCGCAGCAGCACGACCGTCGAGGCGACCGATAGTGCCAGGCCGAACACCAGTCCCGCGCCCATTGACCAGCCGAGCATCCACGACAACCCGGCACCGAGTGCGGTGGCAAAGCCGATCTGGACGACGGCGCCCGGCACGGCTATGGCGCGCACCGACAGAAGATCCTTCAATGAGAAGTGCAACCCGACGCCGAACATCAGGAGGATGACGCCGATTTCGGCCAGTTCGTTGGCAAGGCCGGCATCGGCGACGAAGCCAGGCGTGTTCGGCCCGACCAGCACGCCGGCTACGAGATAACCGACCAGCGGCGGGATACGGAAGCGGTTGGCGAGAGCCCCGAAGACGAAAGCCAGCCCCAGACCGGCGACGATGGTGGCGATAAGGGGCGTGTCATGCGGCATTGTCTATGGAGCGCCTTTCAAAAACAGCGATGTTGGATGAGCGCCGCCCAAAGCCGCCGCCTGTTTTGCAATATGGTGGATGGTATGTCGGCGATGCAACCCGCGAATCCGTGAAATCGACGGCGCTGCCGCAAAAATTTGACCGGCAGCTGAGAAGCTGCCGGCCGGATCGGAATTTGTGCGGTGCTATTCGTCTCGATCCGTCAGGGCCGATCGACAATGATCAGCCTGCCCGCAGCAGGGCCTCGATTTCCGGTATGGCATGGTTGGTCAATGTCTTGGGAATTTCGGCGGTCACCTTGTCCTCGACCTCCTTGTGCAGCTTTTTGCGCATTGTCCCAAGCACCACTGGCGGTGCGACGAGCACGATCTCGTTGAATTCGCCGTCATGCGCGAGCTTGTAGAGCCGGGCGGCGATTTCATCGGCGAAACGCTCCTTGCCGATGCGGTGCCAGTCCGTATCCTCGACTGCGCTGCGGTGTACGGAGGGACCATCATTGTACCGGCCCGGGCTGTCGCTGCCTTGCTCGCGGGTGGGCGGGTTGTCCTGCTGTATTTCCTGCACCACCTCGAGATTCGGATATTTGTTGTCGCCGGCGTTCCTGAGGAAAAGCGCCTTCTCGCCATCGGCCACCATGACCCAGATACCGTGCTTGAGTATGATTGTGTTCATGATGACAGGCTCCTTTTCAGCCGCGTGGTGGCCTTCGGGGCGTTCCGCAGCCGGGGTTTCGATCCGATATGACAGGCCTTTTGAGAACGCGCCCCGAGCCACTAATGTTCCAGTCGGCCGCCGCGTCGGCGTTGGACATTCCGGCTATCCAGAGTTCGCGGCTTTAATCTACTAATTTGGTAGAATTTAGAAAAAACAGTTTTGCGCTTTTCTCCCCAGGCGCTAAAAGACCCGGAAAACAAGGCCTGCGACAGCAGCTTGAATCCGCTCCATCTGCAAACGAGAAATATTTTTCTCTTGGCTGGGATGCTTTCAGAAAAGCAATTGCATCCCGATAAGGGATGCGCGAGTGCGTTCCTTCTGGTTTCTCGCGCCCGCGCGTAGAACTGCAAGCTCATTCAGGATTCCGCTCGCGTCCATGTCGCACACTGCTCCCAAGCTCAGCGCCTTCCCCGTGTTCATGCGGGTCGAGGGCGAAGCCGTGGCCATCGTCGGCGGCGGCGAAGAGGCACTCGCCAAGGCGCGGCTGATCGGACAGTCGAGCGCGGTCCTGCGGATCATCGCGGAACACGCCGAGCCCGATCTGCTCGCCTTCATCGTCCAGGCCGGCGCGAGCCATTTTGCCGCCGCTTACGACGCATCGCAGCTCGAAGGCGCGATCATGGTGTTTGCCGCCAGCGGCGACGAGGAACTCGACCGTCGGGTGGCTGCGGATGCGCGCCGCCTAAGCATTCCGGTCAATGCCGTCGATCGGCCTGAGCTTTGCGATTTCTTCACCCCGGCGCTGGTCAACCGCGCGCCGGGGTGAAGAAATCGCAAAGCTCAGGCCGATCGACGGCATTGACCGGAATGCTTAGGCGGCGCG
>NZ_RZQY01000494.1:0-4560 GCF_003998575.1 Mesorhizobium sp. M7A.F.Ca.CA.001.10.2.1
CCCAGAATTCGTCATCCTAGGGCGGAGCAAGGAGCGAAGCGACGCGGCGCAGACCCTAGGATCCATGCCGTGACATTGGCTTTAGGATGCAACGGATCAGAATGGCGCTTGCACGCCCAATAACGCGGGCTACCCTGAAACCATGACCGGCTACGTCTACATGACCGCGAGCCAGAAGCGCGGCACGATGCCATCCAGCGCGAGAAGTCACTGAAGCGCTGGCCACGTCAATGGAAGATCGAGTTGATCGAAAAAGCCAATCCAGAGTGGTTCGAGCTCTTTCGTGGAACCGGCTGGTAGGCGCTCGGTTTCTTTCACCGCCGGAGCATGGCATCACCGTCGCGGCATGGATCCTAGGGTCTGCGCTGCGTCGCTTCGCTCCTTGCTCCGCCCTAGGATGACGAAGACGCGGGGACGGCGCAAAGTCGCACCGCCCCCTTCACTGCGACCAATACTGCCAGGCCCAGTAAAAACTCTCGTCGCGTGGCGGCAGGCGGTCGCGCTCGGCGTCCCAGCGGACCGGCGTTGGCGATTTCGGTTGCTGTTCTGGCGGCTGGCTTTCCCTGGTCCAGGCGAGAAGCCAGTTACCGGCTTGGGCGAACAGCACGGCGGTGGAATGGGTCATCGTCATTCTCCTGCTCCTCTGGGCTCCGATCATTCGCGTCCCGCCCACGGGACGAGCACGCGCTCGATCCTGCGGATGGTGAATTCGAGCACGAAGGCGATGGCCGCGATTACCAGTATGCCCATCACCACCACGTCGGTGACGAGGAACTGGGCGGCCGACTGGATCATGAAGCCAAGCCCGCGTGTCGCCGCCACCAGTTCGGCGGCGACCAGCGTCGACCAGCCGGCGCCGAGCGCGATGCGCAGGCCGGTCAGGATCGACGGCAGCGCGCTGGGCAGGATGACGTGGCGGACCACTTGGCGCTGGGTAGCACCCAGCGAGCGCGCCGCGTTGATGCGCTCCTGCGAGACGCCGCGAACGCCGGACGCGGTCGACAGCGCCACCGGCGCCAGCATGGAAATAGTGATCACCAGGATCTTCGACGGTTCGCCGATGCCGAACCAGATGATGACCAGCGGCAAGTAGGCAAGCGGCGGGATAGGCCGCAGGAATTCCAGCAGCGGATCGAAGATGCCGCGCCCGATCGCGCTGATGCCGATGGCGAGACCAACCGGCACGCCAATGGCAAGGGCGGCGACCAGCGCGGCGAATACTCGCCACAGGCTGGCGACGGCATGCTGCAGCAGCGTAGCATCGACGAAGCCGTCACGGGCGACGGTGATGAACTTGTTCCACACGGCGGCAGGTGATGGCAGGAACACTGGCGACACCAGTTGCAGGCGGGCCGACAGCGCCCACAGCGCCAGCACCACCAGGATGGTCACAGCGCTGACCGCGCGGGCCGAAACGCCTTTGCGCTTGGGGCTGGGTCGCGACCATGGCACCGACAGGCCGTCGGCCTCGTCGATCTTGTGTCCCGGCCGCTCGGTGTAGGAGGTAACGGTCATGCCGCCTCTCCTTCGAAGATCGCGTCGGTCAATTCGCCACGCGCCACCGCAAAAGCCGGATCGGCCTTGATGGTGCGGATGGCTTCGCCCGATGCGTAGCGCCTGGAGAAGCCGGGTTCAAAAGTCCGCACCACGCGGCCTGGGCCGGGCGCTAGCACGACGATGCGGGTGGCCAGCACCAGCGCCTCCTCGATGCCATGCGTCACCATCAGCACGCCGACCTCGCTTGCCGTCCACAGATCGAGCAGCGTCGTCTGCATGCGTTCGCGCGTCAGCGCATCGAGCGCGCCGAGCGGTTCGTCGAGCAGCAGGAATTCGGGTTCGGCGGCGAGCGCCCGGGCCAGGCCGACGCGCTGGCGCATGCCGCCGGAAAGCTCCCAGATGCGCTTGTCGCCGGCGTCGGTGAGCTTCACCAGCGCCAGCAGCTCATCGGCGCGCTGCGCCCGCTCGGCTGGCCTGACACCGCGCAGCCTGAGCGCGAAGGCAACGTTTTCGCGCGCCGTCAGCCATGGGAACAGCGCGTCGTTCTGGAACACCACCGCCCGGTCCGAGCCCGGCGCGGTGATCGGCTTGCCGTTGATGGAGGCGCGCCCGCGTGCCGGCGCGACAAGGCCGGCGGCGACGTTGAGCAGCGAGGTCTTGCCGCAGCCGGACCGGCCGACCAGCACGACGAAATCGCCCTTGGCGACATCGATCGACACCCGTTCGACGGAAGGCGCCGCCTGGCCGTCATAGTGGATCGAGACCTTGTCCAATACGAGATGGGGGTCCAGTACGAGATGGGGGTCGAGCACGAGATGCGGCATGGATGCCTCGCGGTTCGTTGAAATCCGACGGCCCCGGCGCTCGTCAGCGGTTCCGGGGCAGTCAGCACGCGGCGTCAGGGAAGAAGCGCGCGGGCCGGGTTCAGAGCAATTCCAGGAAAAGTGTGAAGCGGTTTTCCGTCCGGAATTGCGTTAAACGAGTACTAGTTCGAGGCGAGCGCCTCTGTGACGTATTTCGACGATACGTATTTCGAATAGTCCGGCAGCACGGCGTCGATCTTGCCTTGCTCCTTGAGGAAGGCGGATGTCGCTTCCACCGCCTTGACCGTGCCGCCGCCGAGGAATTTGTCGGAGGCCTGCTCTTCCAGCGTCGGGAAGACATAGCCCTTGAGCAGCTGCGGCACTTCTTCCAGCTTGGCGCCGGTGAGTTTGGCGATCGCGGCCGCCTGCGGCGACGACACCGACCACGCGTCGGGCTTGGCGAGGAACTCGGCATAGGCGGCGCCCGTCACCTTGACGAAGTCGCGCACCGCTTCCGGGTTCTTTTCGGCGAAGTCGGTGCGCACGATCCAGGCGTCGAAGGTTGGCGCGCCCCAGGCGGCGACCTGCGAGGAATCCACCACCACCTTGCCCGTCGTCTTGATCTGGCCGAGCGCCGGATCCCAGACATAAGCCGCGTCGATGTCGCCACGCGAGAATGCGGCGGCGATTTCCGGTGGCCTGAGATTGAGGATCTCGACCGACTTCGGATCCACGCCCTCATGCTTCAGCGCGGCGAGCAGGCTGTAATGCGTCGTCGAGACGAACGGCACGGCGACCTTCTTGCCGGCGAGGTCGGCGACTTTCTCGATGCCGGCGCCGTTGCGCGCCACCAGCGCCTCGGATTCGCCGATCAGGCCGACTATAAAGATGGTCTGGATCGGCAATTCGCGGCTAGCCGCCGCCGCCAGCGGGCTCGAGCCGACATAGCCGATATCGACCGAGCCGGAAGCGACCGCGGCGATGACATCGGCGCCGGAATCGAATTTGCGCCAGTCGATTACTGCCTTCGTCTCCTTTTCATAGGCGCCGTCGGCCTGCGGCACTTTCGAAGGCTCGACCACCGTTTGATAGCCGATGGTGATTTTGAGGTCGTCGGCATGGGCCGGGCCGAGGAAGGCCGCGCCGGCAAGTGCCGCCGACGAGAGGAGAACAATGCGTCGCGAAATGGTGGACATGGAGGGCTCCTGAAAAGAGAAAAATCGGAATGCCCCATGATAGTCCGCTAATTCTATTAGGTTTGTAGAGTTAAATCCTTCCAACGAAGGCGGGCTTGTTAGAAAAAAGCTGTCGGTGGTCGGCGGATAGGGCGGATGAGGCGGTTGTAGCGTGCAGGGTGTCGCCATAGGGCAGACCTTTTGATGCCGGCGGGACAGCGCCCCCCTCTGTCCTGCCGGACATCTCCCCCTCAAGTGGGGAGATTGGCAGTTTCGGCTTCAGCGCTTTTCTCGTTGACGGTAGAGATGGGGCGAAAGCGGTCGTGACGTCCAATCTCCCCACTTGAGGGGGAGATGGCCGGCAGGCCAGAGGGGGGCGCTGGCCCACCGGCCTTTAACCTCCTGAGCTGCTGCGATGGCTGCGCCTACCCCCCCACCGCGAACTAGATTTCCTGCTTCTAACCTCTGCCAGGCAAATTCATGCCTCAAATAGCCAACGATTTGGAAACATGTTCCGCGTGATCGGAGGTAAGTATAGTAATCTTATCGACATGAGGGAACTGGAGGCGACGATGAGCGGCCACTCCATCACCATGATCGCTCGCGACCCGGATCGGCTTTTGCCGTTGCGTGAGTCGACGCCAGTTGGAGGACCATTTGCCATCTCGCTGCCGTCAAAGCGTATTTTTGTGCTCTCTAGGGCACAAAGGCCGGTCAAAATCGCTGCAGCGGCTTGAAAACGAAGCAAAATCAGCAGTTCTCGGCTTGTACATCATGTCACTAGAATTTATGTGTCATGCGGGCTTGGACGCGGCGGCAACGCCCGCCAGGCGTTTTGCAACCGATGGTTCCATGCCGTCGCATGCCAGAGAAATTTTGATCTCATGCTCACCAAAAAAGGTAAGTACGGCCTCAAGGCGCTTGTCCACCTCGCGCGCTTGCCGGCCGGACAGCTCGCCTTCGTCAACGACGTCGCCACCGGCAACAACATCCCGAAGAAATTTCTCGACGCCATCCTGGGCGAGTTGCGCAATGCCGGCTTCGTCCAGAGCCGCAAGGGCAAGGATGGCGGCTATCGCCTGGCG
>NZ_RZQY01000495.1:0-4525 GCF_003998575.1 Mesorhizobium sp. M7A.F.Ca.CA.001.10.2.1
CAGAAAGACCGGACGCACCGGATCGGCGGTGCGCGAATCGGTGATGATCATCTCGGTGATCGCCTGCGCCTGGGGCACGATCTCGGCCCACACGCCGAGCTGGTCGAGCATGCGGCAGGCGGCGGCGGCGATGGCCGAGGCGCGGCCATCCCTTTGCCAGGCGCCAGCAGGTGCGGCATCGACGAGAGCGATGGCGAGACCCGGTCGCGCCTGCTTCAGCGACACGGCGGCGGCCAGGCCGACATAGCCGGCGCCGGCGACCAGGACATCGAGCCCAGATACTGTTTTCGCGTTTGCCCCTGTTTTCGTGTCCGCCTTGCGTTCCATCATCTTCGCTCCTGCGCGCCGCCGGGTCCTGCACCCTTGACTGCCTGTCCGTCCTGTCGGAAACCGCCATAACACTTCTGCGGCGAGGGCGCGAAATATGACGGCAGCCATGGACGAGCTTCTCGGCATTCTCGACCTCGAGAAGCTGGAACACAATCTGTATCGTGGTCGCAGCCCCTTGCTCGACTGGCAGCGCGTGTTCGGCGGCCAGACCATCGCCCAGGCGCTGGTGGCGGCGCAGCGGACAGTGGATCCCGATCGGCACGTGCATTCGCTGCACGGCTATTTCATGCGGCCCGGCGACACCAAGGTGCCGATCGTCTACGAGGTCGACCGTATTCGCGACGGCGGCTCCTTCACCACGCGGCGCGTGGTGGCAGTCCAGCACGGCCAGGCGATCTTTTCGCTCGAAGCCTCGTTCCAGCAGGACGAGGTCGGTCTCGAGCACCAGGTGCCGATGCCGCAGGACGTTCCGGGGCCGGACACGTTGCTGTCGCAACGCGAATTGCTGGGCAAATTCGCCGACGCGGTGCCCGATGGCATCAAACGCTACTGGGAGCGCGACCGGCCGATCGAGATGAAGCCGGTGATGCTGAAGCATTACACCAGCCGCGAAAAGCTGGAGCCGAAGCAGAATATCTGGATCCGCACCACAGGTCCGGTGCCGGCGGACCGCGCCATCCAGGCGGCGGTGCTCGCCTATCTTTCCGACATGACGCTGCTCGACACATCGACCTTCGCGCATGGCCGCGCCATTTTCGATCGCGATATCCAGGCGGCGAGCATTGACCACGCCATGTGGTTCCATCGCAGCCATGCGCTCGACGACTGGATGCTCTACACGCAGGACAGCCCGTCGACACAGGGGTCGCGCGGCTTTACACGCGGGTCGCTGTTTGCCCGCGACGGCACGCTGATCGCCTCGGTTGCGCAGGAAGGGCTGATCCGGCTCAAGCGATCGCCTGCAGAGTAGGCATTTTTCAAAAATTGCCTAAGTTTTAGGCAGATGCACCGCTGCAGCTGTGGGCAGGTTGCGTCGGTGTGCTCTCTAATCTCTTTGTTTACAACGGGTTAACACCCTGCTTCGGCACTTGGCACGGAGCTTGAATCCTCGTGGGCACTCTCCGGCTTTTTAGGATCGGTGAAGGTGTGCAAACGCGGGGGACCGCAACAGCGAAGGGTGAAACCTTATGAAAATTGTGATGGCAATCATCAAGCCGTTCAAGCTCGACGAGGTACGCGAAGCGCTTACCGCCGTCGGCATCCAGGGCCTGACCGTCACCGAAGTCAAAGGCTACGGGCGTCAGAAAGGGCATACGGAAATCTATCGCGGGGCGGAATACGCGGTCAGCTTCCTGCCGAAGATCAAGATCGAAGTCGCCGTCAGTTCCGACATGGTGGACAAGGCTGTCGAAGCCATCACCGCCGCCGCCAAGACCGGCCAGATCGGCGACGGAAAGATCTTCGTTTTCGGCATCGATCAGGCGGTGCGCATCCGCACCGGCGAAACAGACACCGACGCGCTCTGAGCGGCGATCACGTATTCCAATGGAGAGTTCAATGAATATTCCTTCCACCTTGAAGTCAGCGGCGCGCTCCGCGCTGCTCGGCTCGTTCGCGCTCGGAGCATTGGGCACGGTCGCCGCATTCGCGCAGGAAGCGGCTCCCGCCGCGGCCGCAGCAGCGCCAGCTTTCACCGTCGACAAGGGCGACACCACGTGGATGATGGTTTCCACCGTTCTGGTGCTGTTGATGACGGTTCCCGGTCTTGCGCTTTTCTACGGCGGCCTGGTTCGCAGCAAGAACATGCTGTCAGTGCTGATGCAGGTCTTCACCATCACCAGCGTGGTCATGATCATCTGGGTTTTCTACGGCTACAGCCTCGCCTTCACCCCGGGCAACGCCTTCGTCGGCGGCCTTTCCAAGATGTTTCTCTCCGGCGTCGATGTGACGACCCTGTCGGAAACCTTTACCAAGGGTGTCGCCATTCCTGAACTGGTGTTCGTCGTCTTCCAGATGACCTTCGCCTGCATCACGCCGGCCCTGATCGTCGGCGCCTTCGCCGAACGCGTCAAATTCTCCGCTTTGATCCTTTTCGTCATCCTGTGGGTCACTTTCATCTACTTCCCGATCGCTCATATGGTCTGGTTCTGGGGCGGCCCGAGCGCTTATAGCGATCCGACGGGCCTCATCTTCAGCTTCGGCGCCATCGACTTCGCCGGCGGCACGGTCGTTCACATCAATGCGGGCATTGCCGGCCTCGTCGGCGCGCTCATGATCGGCAAGCGCAGCGGCTACAAGAAGGATCTCATGGCGCCGCACTCGATGACGCTGACCATGGTCGGTGCTTCGCTGCTGTGGGTCGGCTGGTTTGGCTTCAACGCCGGTTCGAATCTTGAAGCGAACGCCTATGCGGTGCTGGCCATGATCAATACCTTCGTCGCCACGGCGGCGGCGGCGGTCACCTGGATCGTGCTTGAATCGCTGCTGCGCGGCAAAGCCTCCATGCTTGGTGCCGTTTCGGGTGCGGTGACCGGCCTCGTCGCCGTCACGCCCGCTGCCGGCTTTGCCGGCCCGATGGGCGCCATCGTGCTCGGCATCGTCGCCACCTTCGTCTGCTACTTCTTCGTCTCGGTGGTGAAGAACACGTTCGACTACGACGACAGCCTTGATGTCTTCGGCGTCCACTGCATCGGCGGCATCATCGGCGCGCTCGGCACAGGCATCCTGGTCAATCCTGCCCTCGGTGGCGCCGGCATTGTCGACTATTCGACGGCCGACTTTGCTGCCGGCTATGCCGGCACGGCCACCCAGCTCCTGGCGCAGGCCAAGGGTGTCCTGGTGACCCTGCTGTGGTCGGGTATCGGCAGCGCCATCCTCTACAAGATCGTCGACCTGATCATCGGCCTGCGTCCGACAGCCGACGCAGAGCGCGAAGGCCTCGACCTCACCTCGCATGGCGAAGCGGCCTACCACTCGTAAGCCCGTGCGGGACGGCATTGGCCGCCCCGCAATTCCTATCCCGTCGTGATGCTCCCGAAAGGAGTTCACGCATTGAGGCCCGGATCGCATCCGGGCCTCTTTTTTTGGCAAGTCATTCCGGCAATGCCCGCCTTGGCGCAATCACGTTCGTGTGATCAAGCTTTTTGAGGAAACAACGACCGCTCTGGTTCCGAACTGGGGGGACGATCGTCGTTCTGACGCTCGTGCCAAACAACAGGGAAGGAAACCATTTCATGAACCTCAAGAATATCTGCCTTGGAGCGCTCGCTCTTTCCATGGTCAGCGGCTTTGCATTTGCCGGCGCTCTGGATGAGCCCGACAACATGGCGCCGTTCTTCACGGATTCCGGCATGAAGACCATGAAGCCGATGGCGGATTTCAAGACCGCTTTCATGGCCATGCCGATGGAAAAGCAGGAAGCGATGAAGAAGGAATGCCAGGATGCGGCGATGAGCAAGCCGTATGCGGAATTCTGCGCCAATGTGCAGGCGCTCGGCGGCGCCAACTGATTTGTCCGGTCGGGCCGAGGCCCGATCTTTGTTCCAAACGACCAATGGCGGGCCCGGCAGTCCGCCATTGTTTCGGCAGGCGGCAGCTCTATCCGCCGGCGCCGTCGTCCATCATGGTGTTCGTCAGCGCTTCATACGCGCTGCTGCATGTCCGGGAATGCGGGCAATTCCTGACGATCAGCACAGGCGCCACTGTCAGGACCGCGGCGATCAAAACCCGCAGGCCGAGGCCTCGCACTGCAAATCCCTTGCCGAAAAGACCTCTGAACAGAAAATACAGACCTTGTCCGAGGCAGGCTGTGGCGAGGATGTGCAGCAGCGGACCGGTCGCTCTGGCGAAGGGCGTCACATAGCCGTCCGGGAAGCCCACCATGCCGAGTTCGACGAACCAGTGCAAAGCGAGCAGCAAACTGAGCCCTGCCCAGGCCAGTGCCGCCACGCGAAGGAAGACGTGTTGCATGCCTTTACCCAAATTGGCGACCCTCCTTCGCCTACACTCGGCGCCATTCTTCGAGCAGCAAGCGGCTCAACCAGTGGTAACGAGGTTTGATCATCTCAACCTCTTATAGTTAATGCGCCCTTAACCTTCCCACCGATAGTCTGAGACCCGAATCTGCCGGAATGCGCCACGCACCCGGCGAGACCATGACAGACGGGGAAGAGCATGCGTTCAGGGGCTTCAGCAC
>NZ_RZQY01000496.1:0-4523 GCF_003998575.1 Mesorhizobium sp. M7A.F.Ca.CA.001.10.2.1
GCATGAAACCGTAGTCCTTGATCGTCGTGCCGCAGCCGGATGCAGTGATGACGATGGCATCGAGCCCGCCTTGTTCGATGGCGCGCGTCCAGGCATCGACATTCTGCCTCGCCGAGGCAAGCGCGGCCTGCTCGCGCCCCATATGATGCACCAGCGCGCCGCAGCAGCCCTCGCCCGGCGGCACCACGACCTCGACGCCGAGCCGCGTCAGCAGCGAAATCGTGGTGTCGTTGATGGCGGGATCGAGCACCGATTGCGCGCAGCCAGTGAGGATGGCGACGCGGCCTCTTTTGCTCCCCTGCCCGGCATGGATGCCTGGCGAGCCCATCGGCGAAGCTGCCGGGATCGAGGCCGGCGCGAGCTTGAGCATCGCACTGAGCGGCTTCAGCGCCGGAACCTTGTCGAACAAGCCTATAAACGGCTTGCCCAGCTTCGCCAGCTTGAGCGCGGCGCGAAACCGCTGGGGATAAGGCAGCACGAAGGCCAGCATGGCGCGGGTCAGTCGATCGAGCAGCGGCCGCTTGTAGGTCTCCTGGATATGGGCGCGGGCATGGTCGACCAGATGCATGTAGTTCACGCCCGACGGGCAGGTGGTCATGCAGGCGAGGCACGACAGGCACCGATCGATATGGGTGACGATCTGCTTGTCGGCGGGATGGCCATTTTCCAGCATGTCCTTGATCAGGTAGATGCGCCCGCGCGGTGAATCGAGCTCGTTGCCAAGCGTCACATAGGTCGGGCAGGTGGCGGTGCAGAAGCCGCAATGCACGCATTTGCGCAGGATCTTTTCCGATTCCGCGACATGCGGATCGGCAAGCTGGGCAAGCGAAAAATTGGTCTGCATCGCTAATGTCCTAGGCCATTCGGCCGGGATTGAGGATGTGCTTCGGGTCGAATTCTTGCTTCAGCCGCTGGCTGAGTGCGGCAAGTGCGGGCGGCTGCGGCTCGAACACCGGCAGAGCGGCGCGATGCGAAGGTGCGGCACGCACCAGCGTCGCATGGCCGCCGCCATGTTTTCTCAACAGTCCGCGCAGCAGGGCGGCTTCCGGATCGCCCTGTTCCATGCGCAGCCACACCAGCCCGCCCTGCCAGTCATAGTAGGCGCTGACGGCGGCCTGCATGCGCAGCGTCAGGACCATCTGGTGGCACTGTCCCGGCGTCATCGAGACACGCCAGACCGGTTTCTCGCTGTTGTCGGCGAAGGGCCTGCAATCGCGTACATCGCGCCAGATCAGCCGTGAAGCGTCACCGGCAATCTCCTGCAGCGGCCCAGCCTTGCCGAGCAGCGTTTTCAGCGCGGCGATGCGGTAGGCGACGGACGGGCCGAAGCCTTCGACACGCAGCAGCGTCGCGGCCTCACCGCCGAGACTGCCGCCGGCGACACGCGCGGCGATCCGCTCGGGCAGATGGGCGGCACTCGACACTTCAGCACTCGAGCCAAGCGCCAGGGCCATGGCGCTTGCTGCCGCATCGTCGAGCAGGCCACGAATGGCGAGCGTGACTTCGGCCTCGGCTGCCGGCAGCACCTTGAAGGTGACGTCGGTGAACACAGCCAGCGTGCCCCAGCTGTTGGCCATCAGCTTGGACATGTCATAGCCGGTGACGTTCTTGACCACGCGGCCGCCCGACTTGAAGGCTTCGCCACGACCGGACACCACATTGATGCCCAGGACATGATCGCGCGCCGCGCCCGCCTTGAGCCGGCGCGGACCGGAGAGGTTCGCGGCGAGCACGCCGCCGATCGTGCCCTTGCCCGGTTCGCCACCAAACAGCGGACCGTAATCCATCGGCTCGAAAGCGAGTTGCTGACCGTTTTCCGCCAGCAGCTTTTCGATCTCGGCCAGCGGTGTGCCTGCCTTGGCCGACAGCACCAGTTCAGCCGGTTCATAGAGCGTGACGCCAGAGAGTTTCGACAGGTCGAGCGTGTGTTCGGTTTGCAGCGGCCGGCCGATGCCGCGCTTGGAACCGTGGCCGAGGATTTCGAGCGGCGAGCCTTCCGCCGCTGCCCAGGCGACGGTGGAGAGGACTTCGGATGGTGTGGTTGGGGTGAAAGTAGTCAAAGCCTGTGCTCCCGAAGCCTTTCGAGCACGGCTTCGCCCCGTGGCGACAGCCGATAACCGACCTTGAGGCTCTCGGTGAGACCGAACTCCCCGAGCTTGCGGACATCCTGCTTGAACTTCAGCTTTTCGACGCCGGCCTTGTCGGCCAGGACAGCAGCCGGCAATTCCGGATGGGCGCCGATCGCCTGCAGGATCGACGGGAAGTAGCCGGGTGCCGTTTTGTCCCAGCGCGCAAAACGCTGGGTCAAGGCATGCCAGTCCTCATCGGAAAGCACGGCGTCGCCGCGCAGGCCAACGCGTTCGTCGGGCTCGATGCCTTTGAGCTCGATGCGATAGACCGGGGTACCGTCATCGGGGCCAAGCATCTCCTGAAGGGCTCCTCGGGACGGAAAGCCGGCTGCGGTCGCGTCTTTCTCCGTCAATTCGGAGCCGCTCGCGATCGAGATGTCCCCGATCCTAACCGCACCTGACGCCGTTCTGACCCGCCCGCCGGCCTTGACGGTCGGCCGCTTCCAGCGCCGAAAAGCGAGCGTCACTTCATTGCGCGCGATCTTGTCCAGCAAGGATTGTTTGAACAGCAACTCAAACCTCACTCGGGCATGGGTTCCTCGCCCCCGCAAAGCGGGGGAGAGGTGGCTCGGGCAAAGCCCGAGACGGAGAGGGGGGCGAATTCTATGCCAGACGCGAGTTCGGATATGCTGAGTTCCTTGGCGCCCCCCTCTGTCCTGCCGGACATCTCCCCCTCAAGGGGAGAGATCGGATGTCGCATATGGCTTCGCCAATCTCCAATGGTGACAAAAGGGCGAGGCGCGCGAGCTGCCAATCTCCCCCCTTGAGGGGGAGATGTCCGGCAGGACAGAGGGGGGTGTTCAAGCGCCGACATATCCCTCAAAACCTCGGAATGTCCGGAAACGGCAGCTTGCCGCCGGAAATGTGCATGCGGCCGAGTTCGGCGCATCGCCGCAGCTGCGGGAACACTTTTCCCGGGTTGAGCAGATGGTTGGGATCGAAGGCGCATTTGACGCGCATCTGCTGGTCGAGATCGATCTGGGTGAACATTTCCGGCATCAGGTCGCGTTTTTCCACGCCCACACCGTGTTCGCCGGTCAACACGCCGCCGACCTTGACGCAGAGCCGCAATATGTCGGCGCCGAAGCTTTCGGCCTTGTCGAGTTCGCCCGGTACGTTGGCATCGTAGAGGATCAGCGGATGCAGATTGCCGTCGCCGGCGTGAAAGACATTGGCGACGCCGAGACCGTATTTTTCCGACAGCTCGCGCATGCCGGCGAGCACGCGCGGCAGCTCCTTGCGCGGGATGGTGCCGTCCATGCAGTAGTAGTCGGGCGAGATGCGGCCGACGGCCGGAAACGCCGCCTTGCGGCCGGCCCAGAAGCTCAGCCGTTCATGTTCGGACTGCGAAATGCGGCAGGTGGTCGAGCCGTTCTTGTAGGCGATCGCCTCGACCAGACCGATCAGATGATCGACCTCGACGCCCGGCCCGTCGAGCTCGACGATCAGCAGCGCTTCGACATCCAGGGGATAGCCGGCATGGACGAAATCCTCGGCGGCGTGGATCGCCGGCCGGTCCATCATCTCCATGCCGCCCGGAATGATGCCGGCGCCGATGATGTCGGCGACGCACTGGCCGCCCTGCTCACTGGTCGGGAAGCCGATCAGCAGTGCGCGAGCCGTCTCCGGTTTCTTCAGGATGCGCACGGTGACCTCGGTGACGACGCCAAGCAGCCCTTCCGAACCCGTCATGACGCCGAGCAAGTCATAACCTTCCGCATCGAGGTGACTGCCGCCGAGCCGTACCACTTCGCCATTCATCAGCACCATCTCGATGCCGAGCACATTGTTGGCGGTAAGGCCGTATTTCAGGCAGTGCACGCCGCCGGAATTCTCCGCGACATTGCCGCCGATCGAGCAGGCGATCTGGGAGGATGGATCGGGGGCGTAGTAAAAGCCCTGCTGCTCGACGGCGGTGGTGATGCCGAGATTGGTGACGCCCGGCTGGGCAACGACAACGCGATTGGGGAAATCGATCTCGAGGATACGGTTGAAGCGGCTCATCACCAAAAGCACCGCGTCCTCGAGCGGCAGCGCGCCGCCCGACAGCGAGGTCCCGGAGCCGCGCGGCACGACGCGGACGTTGCGATCGTTGCAGTATTTCAGCACGCGCGAAACCTGCGCCACCGTTTGCGGCAGCACGACGACCAGCGGCAGCTGCCGATAGGCGGTCAGGCCGTCGCTCTCGAAGGCGCGCATGGAATTGGCGGCGTCGACGACGCCCTCACCCGGCACGATGATGCGCATGTCGGCGACGATCTCGTCGCGCCGGCGCATCGTGGCGTCGTCTGGTTTCGGCATGGCCAGGCCGGACATCAGCAGCCTCATTTCGCTTGACTGGTCAAAATCTTTTACCAGTGAAGCGCGTTGGGTGCAAATCCTGTGGTGGTTGGG
>NZ_RZQY01000497.1:0-4512 GCF_003998575.1 Mesorhizobium sp. M7A.F.Ca.CA.001.10.2.1
ATGGTGAGGCGCCGCTGGTCGGGGCTTCCGGTGCGATATCGGGCATGATGGGGGCTGCGGCGCGTTTCGGCTTCCGCACCGACCGTTCGGCCGGCAAGGCCGCCTTCGCCGGCCCTGTGCTGCCGATCGCATTCGTATTGCGCCTGCGCGGTGTCGTGATCTTCCTCGCCATGTGGATGGTCATCAATCTCGCCACCGGCCTGCTCGGGTTTGCCCCAGGGGTAGATGGTCAGATCGCCTGGGAGGCTCATATTGGCGGCTTTGTCGCGGGCTTCTTCGGCCTGCGCTGGTTCGACAGGCGATGGCAGGCGCCCGAGTGGGAGACGACTGACCACCGCACTTGAAATGCAACCGATCACGGCGCACGATGTTCACTCTTACGTGAAGGCCGGTCAGGGCAGGAACCGGCAGGCAAAGCAGAGGAGGACGCCATGACGGTGAAGGCAATTCTCGAGAGAAAAGGCCATGACGTGTTGACGCTCGGGCCGAACGAAAAGCTGAGCGAAGCCATCCGCATCCTGGCAGAGCACAAGATCGGTGCGCTGGTCATCACCAATGGCGATCGCAAGATCGTCGGCATCCTGTCAGAGCGCGACATCGTCCGGGTTGTCGCCCGGGAAGGTGGAGCCGCGCTCGATATCGCGGTGCGTTCGGCGATGACGCCGAAGGTGAAGATCTGCAACGAAAATCACACCGTCAACGAGGTGATGGAGATTATGACCCGCGGCCGTTTCCGCCATCTGCCGGTGGAAAAGGACGGCATGCTCGATGGCATCGTGTCCATCGGCGACGTGGTCAAGCGCCGCATCGAGGATGTCGAGCGCGAGGCCGACCAGATCAGGGCCTATATCGCCACTGCCTGAACGGTGAGGCGAACCGCCGGCCGGAGAACCGACCGGCGGAACCGCGGGCTACCTGTTGTCGAGTTCGGAGCGGACGAGTGCGAGCCCGCGCCGGGTGATGCGGTAGGGGCCGCCTCCCGACGAAGAAACCGCCTTCTTCCGCTTCAGCTTTCGAAACATGTCGAGATCGACGTCCGGATAGTGCCAGCCGTCGCGGGTCAGGCATTTGACGGAGGCGATCCGCTTCTTGTCGTTCTTTTCGATTTCAATGCGTCCGCCCTGCGCGAGCAGGTGCAGGATGCGCTGTTCAGTGCGCGAAATATCCATGTGAGAGTTTTCCGGGAAAACAAAAAATGCCGCCGCCGCGAAGCTTCGCGGCACGGGGTTTCAGGTTTTCTGCCCTGCCTCGCCAAGAGGTCAGGGCCTTACCGGGACTGAGCGTAAGTGGACATCCACTCTCCATTGGAATGGACGTCCTATAGGCGAAAGCGGCTGAGAAGGCCAGTCCGTGGCTTTGCGCTTGTGTTTTTTGGGCGCTTGTCTCGCGAAGCGGTTTGCACTAGCGAAGTTGCAAACCAAAATATGCGTAAATGCATAATCCGAGTTCCAATACGCAGGCCACAATGTCCCTCATCGACACCCGCACACCCGACGCCAAGCGCCTTGTTTCCGGTGCCACCGGCGACTGGGAGATCATCATCGGCCTCGAGGTCCATGCGCAGGTCACGTCGGAAGCAAAGCTGTTTTCGGGCGCCTCGACGGCCTTCGGCGCGCCGCCCAACGCCAATGTCAGCCTGGTCGATGCGGCGATGCCGGGCATGCTGCCGGTCATCAACGAGGAATGCGTCAAGCAGGCGATCCGCACCGGCCTGGGGCTGAAGGCGCAGATCAACCACAAGTCGGTCTTCGATCGGAAGAACTACTTTTATCCCGACCTGCCGCAGGGCTACCAGATCTCGCAGTTCAAGCAGCCGATCGTCGGCGAAGGCACGGTGATCGTTTCGGTCGGCCCGGACCGCCAGGGCGAATTCGAGGACATCGAGGTCGGCATCGAGCGGCTGCATCTGGAGCAGGATGCCGGCAAGTCGATGCACGACCAGCATGCGACCATGTCCTATGTCGATCTCAACCGCTCCGGCGTGGCGCTGATGGAGATCGTCTCCAAGCCGGACATGCGCTCGGCCGACGAGGCCAAGGCTTATGTCACCAAGCTGCGCACCATCGTGCGCTATCTCGGCACCTGCGACGGCAACATGGACGAAGGTTCGATGCGCGCCGACGTCAACGTTTCGGTGCGCAGGCCGGGCGGCGAGTTCGGCACGCGCTGCGAGATCAAGAACGTCAACTCGATCCGCTTCATCGGCCAGGCCATCGACTATGAGGCGCGCCGGCAGATCGCCATCCTCGAGGATGGCGGCAAGATCGATCAGGAGACGCGGCTGTTCGACGCCGTCAAGGGCGAGACGCGTTCGATGCGCTCCAAGGAAGAGGCGCATGATTACCGCTACTTCCCCGATCCCGACCTTTTGCCGCTGGAATTCGACCAGGCCTATGTCGATGCGCTGGCCAAGGAATTGCCGGAACTGCCGGACGACAAGAAGGCGCGGCTGATCGCGTCGCTCGGCCTGTCCGTCTATGACGCCTCGATCCTGGTGTCGGAAAAGCCGATCGCCGATTATTTCGAGAAGGTGGCCGCCGGCCGCGACGGCAAGCTTGCCGCCAATTGGGTCATCAACGATCTGCTCGGGCAATTGAACAAGGCCGGAAAAGACATTGAAAACGCTCCGGTTTCACCCGAGCAGCTCGGTGCGGTCATCGATCTGATCAAGGATGGCACCATCTCCGGCAAGATCGCCAAGGACCTGTTCGAGATCGTCTGGAATGAGGGCGGCGACCCTCGCCAACTGGTCGAGAGCCGTGGCATGAAGCAGGTCACCGACACCGGCGCCATCGAGAAGGCCGTCGACGACGTTATTGCCGCCAATCCCGACAAGGTCGAACAGGCGCGCGCCAAGCCGAGCATGGCCGGCTGGTTCGTCGGCCAGGTGATGAAGGCGACCGGCGGCAAGGCCAACCCGCAAGCCGTCAACGACCTCGTCAAGGCCAAGCTGGGCATCGAGTAGCGCCGTGTTCGTCCGCACCGCAGGTGAACGCGACCTTGCCGCTGTGCGGACGCTGCTGGTGGAAACGTGGCATGCGACCTATGACGCCATTTATGGCGCTGCCAAAGTCACCGAGATCACCGACGAATGGCACTCGGTCGCTTCGCTCCGCTCGCGGCTGACGCGGCCGAATTCGGAATTCCTGGTGGCCGATGATGGCAAGCGGATCGGCGGCATGGCTTTCGCCGCCGCCACCGCCGATGCGAAAATCATCCTGCTGAACCAGCTCTACGTCCATCCGGACTGCCAAAGGCGCGGGATCGGGCAAGCACTGCTCGACGAGGTCGAGGCCAGTTTCCCGGAAGCGCGAACGCTGCGCGTCGAGGTCGAGGAGGCCAATGGCGGCGCCATTGCTTTCTACCGGTCGAAGGGGTTTTTGCCTGTCAGTGCCGCGGAGGAGTCCCGCGATACCTCAAGACCGACGACGCTGAGTTTCGAGAAGTCGCTCGGATAGATTGCCACCGGGATGAATAGAGCGACCTGGCCATGCGTCATCGCGGCGTTTGCTGTGCCGGCTCACGACGGATATGCAAGGGCATGACCAAACTGTCCCGCATTACAGCGCTGGCGCTGCTCGCCATCATCATTTTCGCGACCTTGTCGCCGATCCAGATGCGGCCGCACCTCGCTGAAGCGAATGTCGAGCGTGCCTTGGCTTATGTCCTGTTGGGCTTCGCCCTGGCGATCGGCTTCCCCAACCGACTGTACCAGGTCGTGATCTTCGTGGCTGTGACCGCCGGCATGCTGGAACTGCTTCAGCTCATTGATCCCGGTCGCCATGCACGCCTCATCGATGCATTGGTGAAAGCCCTTGCCGGGGTGGTTGGGATCGTGGCGGGACACCTGATCGTCAGGGCCGGCGGACAAAAGAGCGAGAGCTAGGCGCGGCAGCAATCCGCCGCGATACGTCGACCCCAAAGAGTACGGGACCATCGACTGTGGTCGGCCCGTGTCTGTCTGGCCGAAGGATCGAGCCTTCGCGCTAGACAGCGGGAACCTCCACATTGTCGATCAGTCTGGTCTTGCCGAGCCATGCTGCCGCGAGAAGACGCCCTTCGCGGTTTCGGCGCCATGGCGCAAGCGTCAGGCTTTGGCGTACCTCGACATAGTCGACCTTTTGAAAGCCGGCGGCGATGAGGGCGCGGCTGGCCTCTTCGGTTGCGTCGCTCTGGCCGGCGCCTGCCGCCAGGGCCGCAGCCGTATTGCGCAATATGACGTTGAGTTGGCGGGCGATCTTCAGTTCGGCCTCATCGAGATAGGCGTTGCGTGACGACATGGCGAGACCATGCGCGTCGCGTATCGTCGGTGCGCCGATGATCTCGACAGGCAGGTCGAGGTCGCGGCAGAGCTGCCTCACCACACAAAGCTGCTGGTAGTCCTTCTCGCCGAAGACCGCACAGTCGGGCGTTGCCTGCAGGAGGAGCTTTGCCACCACGGTGGCGACGCCGTCGAAAAAGGTCGGCCGAAAGTCCGATTCGAGCCCGCCGGAGGGGCCGCCGACCGAGATT
>NZ_RZQY01000498.1:0-4509 GCF_003998575.1 Mesorhizobium sp. M7A.F.Ca.CA.001.10.2.1
ATCCGTAGCACAGCCATCAGGCGGCGGCGAACCGAGCGGGAACTGACATCGGCCCCCGCGATCCAGTGCCCGGCGAAATGCGCCGCGCGACGCTGAACAAGAAGCGAGCCGTTCGAAATCTGGTTGTCGGTCATGGTTCCCTCTCCGCTGGCCGGCACGAAATGTCTGACAATTCCGTTCCACCGCAGGAAGACATGATTCCTGCCCGCGGTATTTCACGAAATTGCTGCCTTGTGAGAAAAGATCGGAGCAAACCTGCAGAGGTTAACGGCTTGTTACCTTAGCCAATGCTTTAAAACCAAGAAATAAAGCAACGACCTAAGCGCCACCTCATCTAACCTTGGCGTTAAGCTTGCCCACCCGCAGCTGCAGCGGCGTCACCTGGCGGTATTTCTTCATCACGGTGGTAAAATGGCTCTGGCTTGAAAATCCGCAGGAATGCGCGATGTCGGCGATCGTCATGCGGCTGTCGGCAAGCAGTCTTTCAGCCAAATCCAGCCGCAGCTCGAGGACATACTGGTGCGGCGGCACCCCGAACGTCCTCGAGAAAGCCCGCATGAAGTGGTACGGCGAAAGCTCGCAAACAGCGGCCATTTCGGCAAGCGCCAGCTTGCGGGTAAAGTTCTTGTCCAGAAATTCCTGCACGCGGCGTGTGCTGCGGACCGAAAGCCCGCCTTTCGCGTTGAGCGTCGGCCGTCGCAGATTGGTTCCGGAAGCCGGTCCGGGGAAACCATCATCACCCGGCATTTTTCGGCCTCCTGACACGTCCCAGATGAGGTTCAACCGGAGGCCTTCCTCCTCGTTCCCCCGAAAAACAATTCGTGATTGATCGAAGCCGGCCGGCATCGCCATTCATCGGATCGTTCCGGCCGGACGGCGAACGATGAATGTCTGCGAGACGGGATCGCGGACGGAGGGTATGACACTCCCCCGCGCGGTGGCCCTCCTGGGCCCGGCGCTTTCAGGAATTATGTCCAGGACAAATCGAGCTGTCCGTTCTCGATTGACGCCCCGGGAAACGCCGCTTTCCCGAGCATCGTCCGTATTTTTCATTGCCTGGCCTCAGCCGCTTGTCCGCCGCCTGAAATCCCCCTTAGCCCGACCCGGATCCAACGTAACGCACATGGCGCGGAGTGTGAATAACATCCGTACGCAAAGAAAAAATTTTGTTCGGGATAAGAAGACGGACCAGTCAACAAGGCAAGGACTGGACCATTTCGGAACCTTCGCCGGCGCATAGGCTGACGGAGCATCAAACGAAAAACCCGCCTGTTCGGCGGGTCACTGGCGCAAATCAGCACCATGCACAAATTTATACCTTAGCTGAGGTCACCGAGTCAAGAAAAAATTCCTATCGTGAAAGCTGCCAGCGCAAAAGTGCCAACACCGAGCCCGCTGCCGCGAGGCCTCTGGTTGGCCTGAGTTCGGAGCCCTGCTTCAGGTCTGGGTAATTCGACCAATTCAGCAGCCCTTCAAGGCAATGTAGAGCTACCCGATCGGCTGCCGGTCATTGCAGATCGTCGCGACGATTCTCGTACAAATCCCATGTAAGTTCCACAAACCCCAGAAGAACGTCCTCCTCGCTCCACCCGGCAGCGACCGCTGCCTGAACGATCTCACGGACGAGAGGCAGCAATTGGCGTTGGCATTCTGCCGACGTGTCGGCAACTGCGTCATCGCCGGGAGGTCCATCGAAGTTGAATTTCATCATTCAGCGCCCCCCTCGCCATCAATCAAAGTGTTTATATAACTAAATTCATTCCTCCTGATATACAATAGAGGTGGTACCAAAGCATAAGAGGCTTCGGTGGGCCTGGGAAGAACAGGACGATGCCAGGCTTTATGCTTCCCCTGGGTCAGGTTTGTCCTTCTGACAGGATCTATCGGGGTGCTTCAACCCATCGATCTCTGCGGCCGGTCGAACTCTTCAGCCAGGGCCGCATGCCACCATCCACCGAATGCACGGCACGAGCGGCTGCATTGCCTTCTGCAACCGCTCGCTGGATAGTCTCGGCATGTTGGCGACCCTGGCGACTCACTGGCCGCAAATTCTGGCGATCATCTCCGTGGTGATGGCGACGGTCGGCATCGTCCATGCCGTCATGACCAAGGAAGATGTCCGCGCCGCCACCGGCTGGGTCGGCGTGATGGTGCTGTCCCCGATCCTCGGCGTGCTGATCTATGCCGTCGCCGGCATCAACCGCATTCGCCGCGCCACGATCACCGCCCAGCGCCCGTTTGCCGATGGCGCGATGTCCGCCAAGCACGAGCGCGACGTCGCTGTCGAAGAGGCCCTGATCGTCGAGCGCTACGGGCAACGATTCACGGGCTTGCGGACATTGGGCGACAGGGTGGCGCGGCGCGCGCTCAATCCTGGAAATGCAATCGATGTGCTGGAGACCGGCGACGAGGCCTATGCCGCCATGTGCGCGGCCATCGATGGTGCCGAGCGCAGCGTCCTGCTCGAGACCTATATTTTCGACAATGACGCCGTCGGCCTGCTCTTCGTCCAGGCGCTTGCCGGCGCCGTCCACCGCGGCGTCACCGTCCGCGTGCTGATCGATGCCGTCGGCGCCCGCTACTCGGTGCCGAGCATCCTGGGGCATTTGCGCGAGGCCAACATCCCCGCCGATGTCTTCAACGGCAACATCGTCATGGGCCTGCGCCTGCCCTACGCCAATCTGAGGACCCACCGGAAGATCCTGGTGGTCGACGGCATCGCCGCCTTCACCGGGGGCATGAACATCCGAAAAGGCTTCTCCGCCGAATTCGCCGGCTCCAACAGCGCCAGGGACACGCATTTCCGGGTGACCGGTCCGATCGTCGCCGACCTCTTTTCGGTCGCCGCCGAGGACTGGCGCTTCGCCACCAACGAGGCGCTGAAAGGCGACGCCTGGCGCATCGCCCCGCTGGCGCCGTCGCCAGGCGCACCGATGATGGTGCGGGCGGTCGCTTCCGGCCCGGATGCCAGCAACGAGACCAACCACAAGCTGCTGATCGGTGCATTCTCGGTCGCCCGCAAGTCTATACGCGTGATGTCGCCCTATTTCCTGCCGGATCGGGAACTGATCAGCGCGCTGATCACCGCCGGCAGGCGCGGGGTCGAAATCGACATCGTGGTGCCGGCGGTGAACAATCTTTTCCTCGTCGACCGCGCGATGATGGCGCAGTTCGATCAGGTGCTCAAACACTATTGCCGTGTCTGGCGCACCGAGGGACCGTTCGACCATTCGAAGCTGCTTTCGATCGACGGCGTGTGGGCCTATGTCGGCTCTTCCAATCTAGACGCCCGATCGCTGCGGCTGAATTTCGAGATCGACCTGGAGGTGCTCGATGCCGGCTTTGCCAGCGAGATCGAGGCGCGGATCGGGTCGGCGATCGCCTCCGCCGTGCCGGTGACGCTGGAAGCTTTGCGAGCCCGGCCGTTTCTTATCAGGCTGTTCGACCGGGTATTGTGGCTCGGTTCACCCTATCTCTAAGGCGGAGGTGCGCTTGAGGAACTCGTCCGTCATGGAACATACGCGGAAATTGCCTATTTTCACTGTATCCGGCTTCTGAATTGATGCCAGCGAGGACGAGCAGCACAGAGATGCACAGAATTGGACGCAGCCTCCCGGCAAGCATGCTTCTGTCCCTTCGTGACCGCCGGATGCAGAAAGCGAATGCCGCCGCACTCAAGACGACAGCCACCACCGGCACGCTGGTTGCCTCCTACAATGTCCACAAATGCATCGGCGTCGACAGGAAATTCGACCCGGAACGGACCATCCGCGTCATCCGCGAAATCGATCCGGATCTCATCGCGCTGCAGGAAGCCGACAATCGCTTCGGCGACCGTAATGGGCTTCTCGACCTGCCCCGGCTCGAACGGGAAACCGGCCTGGTTCCGGTGCCGATTTCGGCCACAGGCAAGGGCCATGGCTGGCATGGCAACGTCTTGCTGTTCAAGAAGGGCGTCGTTCGCGACGTGCACCAGATCAAGCTTCCGGGACTGGAGCCGCGCGGCGCGGTGGTGGCGGAGATCGACCTCGATGGAAGCCAGACGCTGCGCATCATCGCCGCCCATCTCGGCCTGCTGCGCCGCTCGCGCTCCCAGCAGGCGCGCGTCGTGCTCGACCTGATGAACAGCCCGGACGAAAGACCGACCTTGCTGCTCGGCGACCTCAACGAATGGCGGCTTGGCAACCGCTCCGCTCTCAACACGCTGCATGCAACGTTCGGCCCGCAGCCGCCGGCGGTCCCCACCTTCCCGTCGAACCTGCCGCTGCTGGCGCTCGACCGGATCATGGCCAACAGGCACGGCATGATTGCCGCCATTAACGCGCATGACACGCCGCTTTCGCGCGTTGCCTCCGACCACCTGCCGCTGACGGCCTTCGTACGCCTGGAGCGTATCTCCGATAACGCCTTGATTTCTCCGGTGTCGCAAAGCGTGTAGATTTACGCTGGAACGCCCTGGCATGATCAGCTGACGAAATAGCGCTGCCACTCGAAGTCGGTGATGTGCGA
>NZ_RZQY01000499.1:0-4503 GCF_003998575.1 Mesorhizobium sp. M7A.F.Ca.CA.001.10.2.1
GCCTCAACCACGCCAAATTCGCCGACAACCCAATGCTGGTGCAACTGCTGGGCGATCGGCTGCGGGCGCCTGCCGGCCTTGCCGAGGCCCTGGCCGAGATTGTTGAGCTGAGTCGGGACGGGCTCGTCCGAGGCAAGGCCGGCAGGCGCCCGCAGCCGATCGCCCAGCAGTTGCACCAGCATTGGGTTGTCGGCGAATTTGGCGTGGTTGAGGCGGTCACCGCCCTTGGCCTGGGAAAGGTCGACCACCGACACGCCATAGCTGGCGAGGTCGGCCGCATCGCCGTAATCGCCGACGCGCGGCTTATCGCCCGAGATCAGGGAGGACAGCTTGAGAGCCCGGTCATCCGCCGAGAGCAGGATGGCGAATGGCTTGTCGGGTTTGCCGTAACGGATCATCTGTTTCTTGAACACGTCGACATCGATGTCGGGCGAGGCCAGGATGACGTAACCGAGTTTGTCGTCGAGATCGCGATCGCCGGTGATGGCAAGCTGGCGCAGAGCCTCCATGGTCACCCAGGTCCCCATCGAATGGGCGATGATGTCGATGCTCTTGACCTTGGTCTTGGCCAGCATCCTGAGGGTCGCCTCGAGGTCGTCGCGCGCTGCGTTGGCGCTTTCCTTGTCGTAGATGTAACCCGTGGTCTTGCCGCTCGAAGCCCATGAGAACAGCACCGGCGTGCCGGGATATTTCGTGTCGTGCGCGATCTGCGTCAGCCGGTAGATGCCGTCATCGAAGCCGTTGTTGAAGCCGTGCACGAAAACCAGCGCACGGTCGCCGCGCATGGCGATGTCGGCGCCGACCGCCTTGGCGAACTGCGGCGCGCCTTCATAGAAGGTGACGTCCTTGGCGGTGAAATCCTTGGCCGGGTTGCTGTTTGCCGATCCCTTGGCCCGCTCGATGGCGCCGACCTGATGGTTTTTCGGGACGGTGACGTCGACACGGGCAAAGCTGGTGGTCAGCGAGCGATCGCCGTCGAACACCTGTCGCGGGTCCTTGGTTGCCCTCTGGCGGGTGGTGGCGACGAAGATTTCATGCGTGGCCGCGATGTCGGAAGCGGGCACCGTGACCGTCGTCTTGTTGAGCAGGTCGTGCGTTTTGCCGCCGGCGCAGCCGGTGACAGCGAGCGCCAATGCAACGACGAGGTAGCTCTTCGAACGCATGGTCATACGCCGGCTCCCGCCAAGGGGGACGTCAAACGCGTGACGTCGCTGGCTATTCCGATAAGGCCAGAGACCGGCGCGGTCCAGTTCAAAGTGAATCCACACGTCCGCGATGCCGGGCAGGCACGGCGAAAACCGCGGGACCGCACCTATTGGCCAAGCAGGCTGATGCGGTCTGTCACGTCACGGTCGCTGGCAAAGCCGTCATCCTCGCGCAGCCGCTGGCCGATCATCTTCACCAGCGTCGGATTGTCGGCGAACTTCGTATGGTTGAAGCTGTCCGATCCCTTGACCTTGGACAGGTCGACGACCGACACGCCATAGGAGGCGAGATCGGCGGCATCCTTGTAGTCGCCGACGCGCGGCCGGGATCCGGCGATCAGGCCGGAGAGCCGCAGCGCGCGGTCGTCGTCCGACAACAGCAGGATGAACGGCTTGTCGGGCTTGCCATAGCGCCGCATCTGGCTCTTGAACACGTCGACATCGATGTCGGGCGAAGCCAGCACCACGTCGCCGAGCTTGCCGCCGAGATCGCGGTCGCCGGTGATGGCCATCTGCCGCAGCGTTTCCATGGTGACCCAGGTTCCGAGCGAATGCGCGACGATGTCGATGCGCCGCGCGCCGGACTGCTCCAGCATCCTGAGCGTCACCTCCAACTGGTCGCGGGCAGCGCTGGCGCTTTCCTTGTCATAGACGTAGTCGGTGGTCCTGGCACCCGATGCCCAGGAAAACAGCACGGGCGTGCCGGGATAGCCGGAATCATGGACGATCTGGGTGAGGCGATAGACGGCGGCATCGAAGCCGGTGTTGTAGCCATGCACGAAGACCATGACGCGGCCGCCACGCGCCGCGATGTCGGCATTGAGCGCGCTGGAGAATTTCGGCTGCGTGTCGTAGCCGACGACCTCGGAAGCCATGAAATATTTGGCCGGGTCATCCGACTTGCCGCGCGAGCGGCGCTCGATCTGGCCGGTCTTGTGAAGCCCCGGAACGGTGACGTTGACGCGGGCATAGTTCAGCGTCGCCGAGCGTTCGCCGTCGAAAACCTTGTTGGGATCGTCGGATTTCTTGCGCGTCGTGGCGATGAAGATCGAGTGGTTGCCGGCGATCTCCGTCACCGGCGCGGACACCATGGCGCTGCCCAGCAATTCCTGTGTTTGCTGGCCGGCGCAGCCGGCGACGAGCAAGGCCAGGACAACGATAAAAATCTTCTTCAAAGGCACGCCTGAATTTCCAACTCCGGCCGAAAGGCCTGTCTATCCTCACGATACCTCCCGGACAGGCAGAGTGCGGCAGAACTAAGTCATGTCCAGTCGAAATGTGATCGGCGCCCCGCTACGGCCATCGCAGTGTTGCGCGAAAGCCAAAATGGCGGCGTCGCCGCCGGCCTTCCAATTCCCGCAGAGATAGCGATTTTAAGCCGCCTGATGCCAGGGGCATGAGAATGTACCCACAAGTAACTGAAAATATTCCGCAAAATTTCCGCTCGGAACGACGCACATGATGGACGATGGCGCCACGTAGCCGGATATGCAATAGGCTGGCTCGCGCCGCACCTTGTCCCGGCGCTCAACAACCGAACGTGCGCGACCCGATCAATGATAGAGGTCCGCGGACAGCGTGCAACACAAGGTGGCTTGCCCAAGGGTGGTTTCCGATGAACAGTTTCTCTTCCCGCGTTGCTGCCGCTGCCGCCGCGATCCGCCAGATCTTCCCTGAAACGCCGCTGCAGGAAAACGATTATCTGTCGAAAAAGACCGGCGCGCGGGTGCTGTTGAAGCGCGAGGACCTGTCGCCGGTCCGCTCCTACAAGATCCGCGGCGCCTTCAATTTCTTCCGCAAGACACTGGCGGCCGGCAACGAGGCTGAACTGTTCGTCTGCGCGTCCGCCGGCAACCACGCGCAGGGTTTTGCTTTCGTCTGCCGCCATTTCGGCAGGCGAGGCGTCGTGTTCATGCCGGTGACGACGCCGCAGCAGAAGATCGACAAGACCAAGCTGTTCGGCGGCGATTTCATCGAGATCAGGCTGGTCGGCGATTTCTTCGACGACTGCTATCGCGCGGCCCTGGAATTCACCGACAGTTCCGGCGCCCATATGGTGCCGCCCTTTGATCACAAGGACATTATCGAGGGCCAGGCAACCGTCGCCTACGAGATCGCGGATCAGATGCCGGGCGCCCGCATGCCCGATATCGTCATGCTGCCGGTCGGCGGTGGCGGACTTGCCGCGGGCGTCACCCATTATTTCGCCGATCAGGGCAGGGAAGCACGCTTCGTCTTCTGCGAACCGGCAGGCGCGCCGAGCCTGCGCGAAAGCCTTGCGGCGGGAAAACGGCTCAAACTCGCCAAGGTCGACAATTTCGTCGATGGCGCCGCGGTGGCCGAGATCGGCCGCGAGCCGTTGCGTCGTCTCAAGGATTTTCCGGCCGACACAGTGCGGCTGATCCCGGAAAACCGGCTCTGCGCCACCATGATCGAAATGCTCAACGTCGAAGGCGTCGTGCTGGAGCCGGCCGGCGCGCTGGCGATCGATGCGCTCAAGGATTTCTCCAAGAAGGAGATCAGGGGCAAGACCATCGTTGCCGTGGTTTCGGGCGGCAATTTCGATTTCGAGCGGCTGCCGGACGTTAAGGAACGGGCGCTACGCTTCGAGGGGCTGAAGAAATACTTCATCATCCGCTTTCCGCAGCGGCCCGGCGCGCTGCGAGACTTCCTCGAACTGCTCGGGCCCGACGACGACATCGCCCGTTTCGAATATCTGAAGAAATCGGCGCGCAATTTCGGTTCGGTGCTGATCGGCATCGAAACCAAGGACCGCCGCAATTTCGATCTGCTCAAAGCGAAGTTCGAGGCCGAGGGCGTCCAGTATCAGGACATCACCGACAACGAGACATTGGCCGGGTTCATCATATGAGCGGCAAGGAGGCAGGAAAAATCTTCGTCGCGCTGTTTTCCGGCATCAATGTCGGCGGCAACCGCATCGTCAAAATGGCGGAGCTGCGGTCGTTCTTCGAGGATCTCGGCTTTTCCGATGTCGCCACCTATGTGCAGAGCGGCAATGCCGTGTTCCGGGCGAAGAAGGGCGACGCGGCCGCGCTGACGAAACAGATCGAAGCAGCCTTCGAGAAGAAATGGGGTTTTTATTCGCGCATCATGGTGCGCGATCTCTCATGGTTCGAGCGGCTGGTGAACGAAAACCCTTACCCGGAAGTTGCCGGGGACCATACCAAGCTGCATGCCTATGTGCTGGAGCGCGAGCCGACAGCGGACGAGGTGGCGCGACTGACCGAAAAGTGCACCGGCCCCGAACGCTTCGAGATCAAGGGCGATGTGCTCTACT
>NZ_RZQY01000049.1:0-17708 GCF_003998575.1 Mesorhizobium sp. M7A.F.Ca.CA.001.10.2.1
GATCGCGGCCGTGTGGACCCGGGCGATGCCGATGCAGGCATTGGCTTCGTCGACCGTGCCGTAGGCGTCTACCCGCAGGTCGGATTTCAGCCGCCTCTCGCCGGTGCCGAGACCCGTGGTGCCATCATCGCCGGTGCGGGTGTAGATCTTGTTGAGCTTGACCATTTCGCCTCCCCGCCGACATCCCTCACTTGCGGGTGAAATACACCGCAAGCAGGATCAGCACCAGCGCCACGGCCTGCAGCATGACGCGCGCCTGCATCAGCTTGTTCGATGTGACGCCGGAGCCGCCGCGCATCATATTGATGAGGCCACGAACAAGCACGACCGCAACGGCGACCATGACCAGAATGGCGAGAATGTTGAAGACGGTTGCCATTGTTTCGTTCCAGTTGTTTTGGCGTTCAGGCGCGTTTGGCCATCAGGCGGTAAAGCATCGATGCAGGCAGGATGCGTTTGAGCACCGCACCGATCCTGGCCGGCACTGTTACCACATAGTGCGGGCGTGGGCGCCGCGACAGAAGTGCATGGCGCAGCGCCGCATGAACGACTTCCGGCCCTGGCTTCAAGGCCGATTGGCTGCCGCCGGTCCGCAGCCGCTCGAGTTGCGCCGCATAGTCCACGCGGTGCACGGAATTCTCGTGGTCGATGTTGCTGAGAAACCAAATGAGGCCATTGCTGGCGATCTTCGACTTCACCGGCCCCGGCTCGATCAGCGAAACGTGGACGCCGCTGCCGGCCAGTTCCTGGCGCTGGCAGAGCATCAAGGCCTCCAGTGCATGCTTCGACGCGGAATAGGCGCCGCGAAAGCGCACCGGCACGAGGCCAAGGATCGACGAACAGTGGACGATGCGGCCGTCACCCTGGCGGCGCATCACCGGCACCAGCCGGCGGGTCAAATCATGCCAGCCGAAGAAATTCGCCTCGAACTGCTGCTTGAGCGCCGCAACGGGCAGATCCTCGACGGCGCCCGGCTGCGCATAGGCGCCGTTGTTGAAAAGGGCGTCGAGCCGGCCGCCGGTGCGGTCGAGCACCGCCGCCACCAGCGAGGCGATGGAGTCCGGCTCGCAATAATCGAGATAGAAGGCCTCGATGCCATCGGCTTCGAGCGCGGCGATGTCCTGCGGCTTGCGCGCCGTTGCGAACACCCGCCAGCCTTCTGCCTTCAACGCGCGGGCGCAGTACGCGCCTATTCCCGAAGACGCACCGGTGATGATAATCGAGCGCAACTTTCGCGCCGGACTGTTCGTGGTTTCGCCAAGGGTTGCCATTTGCCGCAATCCCTTCCCATATTCCCGGCGTGGAGACAATTGGAGGGCGCGGTTCTTGTTGCGGAAGATCGTAGCCCTCAAGCGGGTCCTCTACGACGCGCTCGGCCATTTCAACACCGATGACGGCTGGGCGATGGCCAGCCATCTGGCGATCACATCGCTGATGGCACTGTTCCCGTTCCTGATCTTCGCGACGACGCTGGCGAGCTTCCTGGGCGCGCAGGCGTTCTCCGACACCGCCGTGCATCTGGTCTTCGACACCTGGCCCGAACAGATCGCCAAGCCGATCGCGCGCGAAGTGCTCAATGTGCTGACCGTCCGGCGCACCGACCTTTTGACCTATGGTGTGGTGCTTGCTGCCTATTTTGCGTCGAACGGCATCGAGGCGCTGCGCACGTCGCTCAACCGCGCCTATCGCGTTTCGGAAACGCGCGGCATCATCTACCGCCGGGTGCAGAGCATCATCTTCGTTCTCATCGCCACGGCCGGTTTCCTGGCGATCAGCGTGCTCCTGGTGTTCGCGCCGCTGCTGGCGCGGATCGCCGAAGCCCATATCGACTGGATCAAGCCCTATATGGGCACCATCACGCTGTGGCGTTACGTCATCGCTTCGGCGGTCATTGTCGGCGGATTGTTTGCCGTGCATTTCTGGCTGCCGGCGGGCAAGCGCCGCTTCGTCTCGCTGGTGCCGGGCATCGTCTTCACGCTGGCGGCATGGCTTATCGGTTCGACCATCTTCGCCACCTATCTCGACCACTTCTCGTCCTATGTGACGACCTATGCCGGCCTGGCCTCGATCATGATCGCCGTGGTCTTCCTCTACATGGTCTCGGCGATCTTCATCCTTGGCGGCGAGCTCAATGCTGCGATCAGCCGCTATCTGGAGGCACGTGCGCGGGTGGGATGACAGGTAGAATTGAGGAATTGAAGAACTGAAGGATTGGAGAAAAAGCGGGCCATATCCGGCGCTGTCTGTGCTTCTTCCTCAATTCCTCAATTCCTCAATTCCTCAATTCCTCAATTCCTCAATTCCTCAATTCCTCAATTCCTCAATTCCTCAATTCCACAGTTCTTCCCTTCGTCTGCCGCGCCGTTGCCAGGCCAACGCCGAATGTGGTGATCGCCATGCCCACGATCTGCAGGGCGTTGAGCTGCTCGTCGAACAGGGCCCATGCGATGACCGCCGTCACCGCCGGCACCAGGTAGAACAGCGACGCCACCTTCGACATCTCGCCGTCGCGGATCATCACCATCAGCAGGAAAATGGCGCCGAGCGACAGCACCAGCACCAGCCAGGCCATGGCGAAGATCAGCTCGCCATTGATGACGACGGTGTGGGTTTCGAAAGCGAGCGAGGCAAGGAGCATCAGCGAACCACCGCCGACATATTGCCACATGGTCGCCGCGACGAGGTCGCCGCCGGAGGCGAAGCGCTTCTGCCAGATGGTGCCGGCGCTCATGCCGAGCACCGAGACCAGTGAGGCGGTCAATGTCGCCGCGGTCACGCCGCCGCCCAGCGCGCCGAGCTTCGGCCACAGCACGATGACGATACCGATGAGGCCGATGCCAAGGCCAAGCCAGTGGCGCGGCAGGATCGCCTCGCCGAGAAACTTACCGGCAAGCACCGCCGTGATCAGTGGCTGCAGGCCGACGATGAGGGCTGAAAAGCCGGCCGGCATGCCCCTGTGGATGGCCCAGAAGACGGCGCCGAGATAGACGCCATGCATCAGGATGCCGGCGCCGGTGGCATGCAGCGCCTCCTGGCGGGTGGCTCTTTTCGAGCCAAGCACAAGCATCAGGACGGCCAGCAGGATAGCAGCGAGGACGAAACGCGCGGCGAGGAAGGTGAACGGTTCCGCCCACGGCATGGCGTAGCGCGCACCGATGAAGCCGGTGGCCCACAAGACGACGAAGGTGGCGGGGATGAACCGCTTGATGCTGTGCATGTTCCGGAGGCCGCCGTACTGGGGAGAGTTGACCGTGGCGCTGCTCTAATGCGCTTCAACCCGACGCGCAAAGCGAAACCATTGATCCATACATCACTGAAATTCAACGGCCGGCGCATTTGGCAGGTGATCTCGCCTGGTCAAAGCCCGACCGTCCGTCTGATGTCATCAGGTGATGCGCCGGCATGGCGCAGCGCGGCAAGACCGGTGTCACGGAGGCTCTTCGACAGCTTTCGGCCGTCGGGTCCGAGGATGAGGCGATGATGGAAATAGGCCGGTTGCGGCAGCCCCAGGAGTCGCTGCAGCAGGCGCTGCACGCCGGTGGCGGAAAACAGATCCTGGCCGCGTACGACGTGGCTGACGCCTTGCAGCGCATCGTCCATGACGACGGCGAGGTGGTAACTGGTCGGGATGTCACGGCGCGCCAAGATCACGTCGCCCCAGTCCTGCGGGCGGGCTTCCACGGAGCGCGTCGCGGAAAGCGTCTCGTCGGAATACTCCGTCCAGGACAGGTCCTTGCCGACACGCGCCATGGCGGCCTCGACATCCAGACGCCAGGCGAAGGGCGCATTCTCGACTATCCGCCGCTGACGTTCCTTCAGCGGCAGCGCCTTGTCCGCGGCGGGGTAGAGCGGCACGCCATCGGGATCGCGCGGCCAGTCGCGCCCACGCTTTTCGCTGTCGGTGATGAAGGCGCGGATCTCGCCACGGCTCATGAAGGCGGGGTAGACGAGTTCCTCCGCGATCAACCGCTCGAGCACCGCCTGGTATTCGGCGAAATGCTCGGACTGGCGGCGCACCGGCTCTTCCCAGCCAAGCCCCAGCCATTTCAGGTCGGCAAGTACGCCGGCCTCGAATTGCGGCGTGCAGCGCGTCGTGTCGATATCCTCGATGCGCAGCAGCAGGCGTCCGTGCGCCCGTGCCGCCAGCTTCTGGTTGAGCAGCGCCGAATAGGCGTGGCCGAGATGCAGGTCGCCGTTGGGGCTGGGCGCGAAGCGGAATGTCAGGAGTGTCATCTCTCAGGCGGCAATCATGTTTTGCGGCGCTTCGCCAATTGCTACCCTGTCGACGGTCGAGGAACAAGAAAGCATGCGCCGTATCGTGACATCAGACGACATTGCCCGGGGGCTCGACGCGCTTTGCGTGATCGACCCGCGCCTGGAAAAGGTGCGCGGCATGGCCGGCGAGGTGCCGCTGCGGCTGTCCGAGCCGGGGTTTCGAAGCCTGGCGTCGATCGTCGTCTCGCAGCAAGTGTCCCGCGCCAGTGCCGATGCCATCTTCGGCCGGCTGACCAAGCTCGTCGATCCGCTGACGCCGCAGGCGATCCTGGCCGCCGGCGAGGACATGTTTCGCGAAGCCGGCCTGTCGCGGCCCAAACAGCGCGGCCTGATCGCTGTTGCCCAGGCCGTGGTCGACGGCCTCGACCTTCATCACCTCTGTTCGCTCGATGCCGAGGAGGCGATCACGACGATGACGGCGGTGTCCGGCATCGGTCCGTGGACAGCGGAAGTGTATCTCTTATTCGCCGCCGGGCATCCCGACATCTTCCCCGCGCGCGACGTCGCGCTGCAGAGCGCGGTCGGCCACGCGCTCGGCATCGAGCCGCGTCCGCCGGAGAAAACCCTGATCGCATTGGCCGAATCATGGAGCCCGTGGCGAGGTGTCGCATCACGGCTTTTCTGGTCCTATTATCGCGAAACCAGAGGGCGGGACGCCGCGCCGCCGGCCTGAATCCGCAAAAAATCATAAAAATCATGCATTTTTGGCGCTTAGGCGACGCGACAATCCGCTTCACATCCCTGTCATGTCGGGCTTACAGTATCCGCGCCGTTCGGGTCTAGAACCAAGGAGGTGAACACGTGACGGTTGCCGTATCTCCGGATGGGCTTCCAGCACTGGTGCTGAATGCGGATTACCGTCCGCTCAGCTATTACCCCTTGTCGCTCTGGTCGTGGCAGGATGCCATCAAGGCGGTGTTCCTCGACCGGGTGAACATCGTCGCCGAATACGAGCACGCCGTCTCCTCGCCGACCTTCTCGATGAAGCTGCCGAGCGTGGTCAGCCTGAAGGCCTATGTGAAGCCCTCCAGGCACCCGGCCTTCACCCGCTTCAACGTCTTCCTGCGCGATCGCTTCCAGTGCCAGTATTGCGGCACGCCTGAGGATCTGACCTTCGATCACGTCATCCCCCGCCATCGCGGCGGCGCGACGACATGGGAGAATGTCGTTGCCGCCTGCTCGCCCTGCAATTTGAGGAAGGGCGGCATGATGCCCGCGCATGCCAAGATGTGGCCGCTGCAGAAGCCTTTCCAGCCGACGGTGCACGATCTGCACAACAATGGCCGCCTGTTCCCGCCCAACCATCTGCATGAGAGCTGGATGGATTATCTGTACTGGGATGTCGAACTCGAACCCTGAGATCGTTCGAGAATTCGGGAGGCTGGCCGTCTGGAGCAATTGTCTGCGCTTCCGCCTACCAGACCATGATATCCGACACTCCCCGGTATCGGACCAGTTCGGTCGTGCTCACTTATCAGCGGCTTCGCGCTTAAGGACCGGCTTCCCCCACTCCGTCGCTGCTTCGCAGCGCCACCTCTCCCCCCTCCGGAGGGAGAGGAAGGGAGCCTCTCTCGGAGGAGCGCTGGCTACAACAGGTTCGCGCCCCTTCCTCTACCCCGTCGATCGGGGGAGAGGTGGCTCGGCGACGCCGAGACGGAGTGGGGGTCGACCTGGCTCGGACGTCGAAGCCGCGCCACCCGAGTCAGCCCGACGAATTTTTGCGCGAACCCTGCGTCGCGCTGCTCAATCAGTCGCGGGTGAGGGCGCCGCGGAAGGCGACGGCGGCGAGGATCAGGCTGGCGATGGCGTTCCAGCCGGCCAGGGACAGGCCAAGGATGCGCAAGGCGGCTTTGTCGCAGGACGGCGGCACGAATTTGTCGAGCGCGTCGAGCACGCCCTTGCCGCCGGTGTCGACCGGCCCGGCGCCTGCGGTACAATCGGTCGGGCCGGCCCACCACTGCCATTCGACGCCGGAGTGGTAGACGCCGAGATAGAGGCCGTAGAGCATCAGGATGCCGCCGACGGCCAGCAGGCCGCGCGTCAGCCAACTGGGTGCGTGCAGCATCGACGCAATCACCGCCAGCACCATCAGCGGCACGCCGACATAGTAGGGCGTGCGCTGTTCGAGGCAGAGGTGGCAGGGGATATAGCCGCCGAGATACTGGAAGCCGAGCGCCGAGCCAACGGTGGCGGCCATGGCGACGGCGAGGAACAAGGCGGTCAGCGTGCGCTGGCGTCCGGTGTCGGCATTCATGGTCGCTGTCATTTCAATCAGTCCGTCCGGCTCGCAATGGTTCTGTTCAGAACGCGTATTTGACCAGGATATAGAGCAAAATCAGGGCAGCCGCGCCGGCGCCGGCGATGAGGCCGAGGCGCTTTTCGATGAATTCGCGGATCGGTTCGCCATAATGGCGCAGCAGCCAGGCGAGCAGCAGGAAACGGCCACCGCGGGCTACGATCGCCAGCACCACGAACAACAGCAAATTGACGCCGATGACGCCGGACAGGATCGTCACCACCTTGATCGGCGGCAGGTGGGCAGCGCCCGACGTGATCAGCATCAGGACGATGAAGCCGATGCCTGCCCCTGCGCGCAGCGCTTCGAACTCGTCGTACTTGCCGTAGAATTCGAGGATCGGCCTCGCCACCGCGTCATAGGCGTAGTGGCCGATGAACCAGCCGGCGATGCCGCCCAGCACCGAGGCGACGGTGGCGATCAGCGCATAGCGGTAGGCGCGATCCGGCCGCGACAGCGCCATCGGCAGATAGAGCACGTCGGCCGGCACCAGGAACACCGAGCTTTCGACGAAGGCGATGAAGGCCAGCCACCATTCGGCGGATTTGCGGGCCGCCAGCGACAAGGTCCAGTCGTAAAGTCCGCGAAGCATCGGCACTCCTAATGCGTGTCGTTCCATTGCGCAGGCAGGTTGGGGTTAACGGCATGCACGCAACAAAGACCCAGAGCACGCCATCCGTCCCCGCAGACGTGCCGCGCTTTGATGCGCCGCCTGTCTAGAAAGATTTTCCGCGCTGCACAATGGCAGCCCCCTCACGAAATCGAAAGGCGCAGTTTGGTCGCATCTTGAGGGCGCCGGAGAATTGGCCAGTTGACGAACAGCCCTCCAACCGTATAGTCCCGCGCCATCCAGGCCGCCCGGCCTGAGCCCCTATGGCGGAATTGGTAGACGCGCTCGACTCAAAATCGAGTTCCGCAAGGAGTGCTGGTTCGATTCCGGCTAGGGGCACCATCCTTCACTCTTCGAGCTTCGGGTGGGACAATTTAGCCTGTGTTTGTTTTGGGATCCGCTTGTGCGCGGCAGCGCCGGCGTTGCGTTCCCGGTTGGCCTTTTGGTGTATCGTGGTCTGCTGTTTCCCATGCTAACGCTTGCCGGCCCTTGTTCGCCTGCAAGTGCCCCTTCAGGCTGATCGGCGCTTTTCGCTCAACAAAACTCGCAGATGCGGTAACGCCGCATGCGCCACCGCCTTGGGTGGTTGCGTGAACATGCAAGGCGGTTCCGCAGCGCCTAGAAGGCAGGTCTTTTGCCAATCCAATGTAATGGACCAACAACCGCCGCAGACACGCGGGGCAATATTGATATTGTTCGGGTAGGCGTAATAGCCGATCGGCGTTGGACCGAAAACGACACAACACGGCGTCCCTACACAGCTTGCGATATGAACAAGCCCTCCCTCCATGTCGAAATGCATGGACGAGTTCGCAAGAACGGAGGTGATTTGCGGCTGTGTTGTCTTGGAAGAAAGGTTGTAGTCGGCCGAACTGAGGGTGCCTCCTACCACGCCGACTTGGACAACCGGAAGATCCGGCAACTGCGCCTTCACCTCTTTCACGACATCATCCAAGAACGGATAATCTCGCGTAGCTCGAGGGCGACCCGACTCCTCGCTGAAGGAATTATGGACGGTAATGTAGGGTTTATGGTCCAGTCCCAAGCTTTGAACCAAGGACGCATCCTCAGGTAACGGATATTGATGGCCGCCAAAGGGCACACCGCTGACATGGTTCAGAAAGGTGTCTCGCCTCACGTTCTGAAATTGGGCTACAAGTGCTGGATGGAAGTCCAAATGAGGATGCGCATCGATCGCATGCGAAAACATCTTCCGATAGGGTGCGATGCTTTGCAGCATTGCTGAAAGCGCCGGCCACCGTTCGGCAGCGGCAGAACTCATGTGCACAAGATCTACGGTGTGTGTGAGCTGCAGGACAAGAAGATATCGATGCGTGACCCACGTAAATACGCGTTTCGGAGCTTCAATGAAAGTTACATCCGGGAGAGGCTCGTAGAGCCAGCCCATTCCGCCCGTTACGGAATAGACGTCGATCTTTGCGCGGCCAAAGTGGCTCAGCAGATCGCGAATAAACCGGACGGCCACGATATGGTCGCCCATGCCGCCTGTTACACGAATGGCAATGCTGTCTCGTCGTTCTACGTTGATCGCTAGATGAAGTGCTAACGCCGCATTCTTGAAGCCGTTGCGCGTCCTGCGTGAGAAGCGCGTAAGGCCTCGATCTTGCCTACTCATGGCGATTCCTAAGCTTTGACGTTGAACATTCTTCCAGACGGTATCTACGCCGCCGCCGCTCCAGATGCTATCCAAGGGCATGGAGCGCTCGGCGATGCAATGATCGAGCCGGGACTGATGGCGAGGAGACCTGCGGCAGCCATTTCATTTTTCATGGCTCGGAATCCTCGCTCTGGCAGGGATCAAGACGCTTGCTGAGGGCATCCACAGACAGGACAACCGTTGGAATGCACTCGACGTTTCGACGGCCTCGAGTTCGGTGTGCCAGAAGGGCGGCGGCGTCATGCCGATCACCAACACGTCCGTCGGCTCGGCGTGGCCACCTGCGTACCGATATGCCTCAGCAGGCGGTCAAGACGCTTTGCGCGTCCCGCCGGTGGGGCCGCCGTCATTGGCCGCGCCGATCTCGCCAGCCGCCAGCAATTCGTCGAATGTCCGTTCGAGATCGGCATTGTCATCGGCTGCCGGTCCGCTGGGGGGATCCTGGCGTGTCAGCGTTTCCAGCCTTTGATGAAGCTGGCGGTTTTCATCGCGGCAACGGGCATGCGCGAGTTCGTCGGTCATGCCGCGCAAGCGGAGATCGGCGAGTTGGACCTTCACCGCGCCATAGTCTCGGCGCGCCGCGTCGCGCTCCTGGCGCAACGTCGCGATCTCGGCTTCCGAGGTTTGGCCCCGATACTCGGCCACGTCCTCGGCGCGCTGCCCGACCCTCGGCGTTGCGCGGACCACGCTTTGATCGGCGGCGCTGCGCTGGAGCGAGCGCAACCTCTTTTCAAGTTCGACGGCCCGCTCCTGCGCGGCGGCGGCGCAATCGCCGAGAACGCCGCGCTGATGCTCGAGCGTGGACAGCCGCACCTGCAGGTCCTGCTGCACCAGCATCTGCGCAGACAGTTTGCCGGTCAGTCTTTCGTTGTGGAGCTGGTAATCCGCGACCTTGGAACGAAGCAGCATGGCGGCCTGTTGCAAGCTGGCGAGCCGCGATGCAACGTCCTCACGCGCCTGCTCTGCGGCTTGCCTGGCGATGATCTCGTCGCGAAATTGCCCCGACACGCGCGCCAGGTTCCGGCCCAGACGCTCGACCTCGACATTCGCTTCGAGGAACCGCGTTGCGCGCTGGCCGGCATGCCTGTCCGCTTGCGCAATGGTCTGCCGTGCCCTGTTGAGTTGGACTTCCAGGTCGGCAATGGTCTTGCTCGCGATCGATAGCTCGCGCGATTTTCGCCCAAGCTCTTTCGAGGTGCGATCCTGCAAGCGCTGCAGCTTCGCCACCTCTTCCTGCAATTCCCATTTGTCGGTATCGGGAGCGTCGGCATCGTGCGTTTGCGCATCAAGCCTGCCCACATCGTGGTCAACCAACGACCACGCCGAGTCGTCACCGGCACGTGGATCCAGCCTGTCGTTGGACAAGGGCGAGGAGCCGCGCATGGCGCGGGCCTGGCTCGAGCCCGTCCGGGCCGAAGTCGAGCCGAGGGAGGCGGCCAGCGTGTCTGACTGGGCCAATCCGGTCACGGGCTCCTCTTCGAAGAGAGGCAAAGCTTGATACGTTGCGGCTCGAATGCTTCGAATCAGTTCGTCGAAGTCTTCGTCGGCCCTTCGGACAACGGCGCTATCCTCCGCACTGATGTGCCGGGCGCCGTTGGCCTCATGATTCAGCGACATTTCTCTCTCATCGCTACCGAATCACTAGATTATCGTGAATTAAGAACAAGAATGCGAGTAGGTTTTATCGGCTTTCACTGGAAATTTCTGCGAGAAATCTCGTTTTTTTATAAGCAGAGATCAATATTCGCGTTTGCCTGCTGGCAACCGAAGTAAACTCCCGGTCACCCACCCGTCAAATATTGCAGCGAAGATGTGCCATTCTCCAGAACCGCACCCTGCCTTTTCTCAGCGCCGCCCCAACAGGCTCTTCATGCGGTTGCGCAGCAGGCGGGCCATGTTGCGGGTCTCGCGGTAGAGGTGCAGTTGCGAGGCGGCCTGGCGGGTGAGGCGGTCGGCATCCGGCGCCAGGCCGATCACCAGCGTGCCCATCGGCTTGCGCTCCGCCCATAGCCGGCTCATCACCGGATGGTCGGGCACCGCGCAGGAATCGGTCATCATGATGTTGGGATCGTCGAGATGCTGCCTGGTCACCTCGATCATCAGCAGCGTGCCGGGCGAATAGCTGGCCAGCGTCTCGTCATAGGCCGTCTTCCAGGTATAGGCGATGCCGGCTTCGACGAAGACGATCAGGCAGGCGATGGTGCGGCCGTCGAGCGTCAGCGAATGGATGCGGCACATGTCCTGTTCGGCCAGCCGGTGCACGGCTTCGCGGGCGAAGGCGGCGCGGAAGCGGTCGATCGCCATGGCGGTGCGTTCGCGGCCTTTCCAGCCGGCCGCTTCCAGCGACAGGAAGCCTTCGATGGCATGGCGGATGTCTTCGGGGCCGCGCGCCACGACATGCTCAAGCTTGCCAAGGTCGCCAAGGCGCCGCTTCAGGCGGCGGAACTCGCGATAATGGTGCGCGCGCAGCGAGGCCTTCAGATAATCATCTCCATCGAGCTCGCTCTCCAGCGCCGGGCGCTGGATCTGGCCGGTGGTGACCAGCGTCAGGCCGCGCGCCTCGGCCACGGTGGCAAGCAGGCTCGCCACCGGGCCATCGAGCCGGACATCGGCCAGGACGAAGACTTTCGGCAGCTTGAGGTGCGGGCGCGACAGCATCGAGAAGAAGTCTTCGACGACGCCGACCGGATCGTCGCGGTCGACCAGCGGCGTGCCGAGCGGACCGAACGGGCTCGACCATGTGCGCATGACCGGCACGCCGAGCGGCACCACCGGCCGTTCCACCGAGAACGGCACCAGAAGGCGCAGCCGGTTGCGGTATTCGTCGCCGTCGCGGATGACCGCCAGCCGCACCTCGCGGTCCTCCAGCCGCGGCATGGCGGGCGCCAGGAAACGCGGGTTGAAGAACACGTTGGGCTCGACCGTGCGGGCGCAGAGATAATCCAGCTCCTCGACCAGGTCGAAGCCGGCCGATGCCGGATAGATGGCGAGCTTGCGCTCGGGCCGGTTGTTGGCGAGGATTTCAATGTGAGCGGGGTCGGCGTCGCGGGTCAGTCCGGCAAGGCCAGACACCATCGCGCCGGCAGTGCCGCCGCTGGTTTCCTCAAGCAACGGGATGGCAGCCATCACGCGGCTCCTTTCGGGGCTAAGAAGATGAGCATGGCGATGCCGAGCTTGCGCCACACCGTGAAGGAGAGCGCGCCGGCTTCGAAGATCATGGCAAAGGCGGTGGCCATTGCCGCGCCCCACAGGCCGAACATCGGGATGAGCACCACATTGAGGGCGATGTTGAAGGCCAGCGTCATGGCATAGACGGCAGCACAGATGTTCTGGTTGCCGCTCATCGTCAGCAGGCTTTCGCAGGGGCCGACGGCGGCCCGCGCCACGACGCCGAAGACAAGCAGGAACAGCAACGGATAGCCTGATGTGAATTCAGGGCCGAACAGCACCAGCATCGGCTCGCCGAGCGCCAGCACCAGCAGTGCCATCAAGAGCGATGGCCAGAACGTCCACGACACCGTCTCGCGGGCGAAGGCGGCAAGCCTTTGCGGGTCGCCATGGGTGAACTGCGCATAGCGCTGGGCAACGCCGGCCTTGACGGCGAAGTAGACGAAATGCACCAGCGCCAGCGTCTTCACGGTGGCGAAATAAACGGCGACGTCGTTGGGATCCATATAGGCGCCGACCATCAGCACATCGGCATTGGTGAGCAGGAAGAAGAAGCTCTCGACCAGGAAGATCGGCAGCGAGACGACGAACCATTGCGCGAAATGGACCTTTATCGGCCCCGCCGGGATCTGCCGTTCCATGCGCTGGGTGACACCGACGAGTTGTCCCAGCGTGGTGGCGTAGGTGGCGGCGATCGAGGCGAAGATGGCGGTCCTGGCATCGGGTGCGTAGCCCACGAACAGCATCAGCGCCATGAACAGCAGGATCAGCACGGGCCGCACCAGATAGGTCGGCGACAGGGCAAACAGCGCCCAGCTGTTGGCGCGTGCCAGGCCCGACAAAAGGTCGGACATGGCGATCATCGGCAGGCAGATGACGCCGAGGATGAACGGGATCACATAGTAGTTCTCGATCCAGGGTGCCGCCAGCCAGACGCCGAGCGCGCCGAGCCCGGCAATCAGCGTGGAGGCGATCAGCACGAACAGACGGCTGGCTAGCACGATGCCGCGCAGTTCGTCCATCAAGCCGCGCTCGCGATATTCGGGAATGTAGCGGATGACCGAGGTGTGGAAGCCCAGGCAGGCGAGATTGCCGACGATGACCATCGTCACCCAGACGAGGACGAAGATGCCATATTCGAACGAGCCCATCCAGCGTGCCATCAGCACCTGGCTGACGAAGGCGATGACGGCGCTAACGATGCGGACCGAGAAGGCGATGACCGACATGCGGCTCGCCTCGCCGCGCTCGTCGGCGGTGAACAGCACGGCATCGATGCGGCCAAGCAACGGCCCCATGCGCAGCGCCCAACGCTGCGGCAAGAACCGCCCGGCAGTCGTGGCCGCGGAAAAGCGCACCCCGATTTCTCTCCGTTTTCCGCTTCTTTTTCAGGCGTTAGTGTAGCGGAGACACATTAAGAAAACGTGGGTGGGGAGCCCCCTTCGCCCCGTCACTATACGGGGAGAAGGTGCCGGCAGGCGGATGAGGGGCGGCGCTGGCGGTGGGAGGGTTTGCGCTGTGCGCTTGGCAAAGAACGGAGGAAATACGAGCGCAAATGATGGCGGGTTAACATTCAAGCACTTTCCCAGAAGCGCGAAACCCGCTCTAATACGCCCGTTCTGGGGAAACCATGTCACAGCTTATAATTCACGGCCATGTGACTCTGGGGGCCCGAGACAAGTTCGTTGCGCGTTGGGTTGTATGAGGATGGGACGATGAAGGCGACCGTTCCACCCTTTGCAGAGTTCTTTGTGCCGGTCTTGCGGGCATTGGACGCGCTCGGCGGCTCCGCTTCGATCGAAGAGATCGACGACAAGACGGCAGTACTGATGAACATTTCCGATGCGGCGCGGGCGGTGCTGGTTGGTGATGGTCCAAGGGCAAAGTTCGATTATCGCTGCGCCTGGGCACGAAGCTGGCTGAAGAATGCAGGCCTCACGAACAATAGCGAGCGCGGCGTGTGGGCGCTCACGGCGGAAGGCCGGGCATCGCTGTCACTTGCTCCGGAAGAAATCGTACGGCTTGTCAGGCGAGCCGACGCGGCACTACGCAAAGCGAAAACTGTCGTTGCCCCCGAGCGCGTGGAGGCCGAAGCGGAAGCAGCTGATATCGCCTTGAAGGACTGGCGGGAGCAACTGCTCGACATACTTCTGGCGCTTGATCCCGCGGCCTTTGAGCGGTTGTGCCAGAGAATTCTCCGTGAGGCCGGCTTTATCAAGGTCGAGGTGACCGGGAGGAGCGGCGATGGTGGCATCGACGGCACCGGTGTATTGCGGGTCAACCTGCTTTCGTTCCACGTGCTATTCCAGTGCAAGCGTTGGAAAGGCTCGGTGGGGTCAGGCGTCGTGCGCGACTTTCGCGGTGCAATGGTTGGTCGAGCCGATAAGGGCCTTGTCATCACCACCGGTACATTTACCGCGGATGCGCGGCGCGAGGCTGTGCGCGACGGCGCTCCTGCCATCGACCTGATCGATGGTGACGGATTATGCGATCTGCTCAAGGATCAGAAGATCGGCGTGCGAGTGAAGATGGTGGAGGAAGTGACGGTCGACGAGGCGGCATTCGCCGAGTTTTAACGACGCCAATCGCGGAACCCAGCGCCGCCCCTCATCCGCCCTTCGGGCACCTTCTCCCCGTGAACGGGGAGAAGGGAAAAAAAGCGCCGCGCCCTTACGCGAACGCCCCGTGGCAGTGCTTGTACTTCTTCCCCGAACCGCAGGGGCAGGCTTCGTTGCGGCCGACTTTGCCCCAGGTGGCCTGGTTGTTGGGGTCGCGGTCCTCGGGAGCGACGACGGCGGTTGTCTCCGGGCGGACCAGGAGGGCGGTTTCGCCGCCTTCGAAGTCGTTCTCGCCGGTGGTGCCGTCGATGTGGGTGCCGAACATGTCGGGGGCTTCCGGGGGCGGCGCTTCGGCGGCCTGGCGGACCAGTTCGACGCGCATCAGCTGCGCGGTGACGGCCTGGCGCAGATTGCCCAGCATGGCCTGGAACAGCTCGAATGCTTCGCCCTTGTACTCCTGCAGCGGATCGCGCTGGGCGTAGCCGCGGAAGCCGACGACCGAACGCAGATGGTCGAGATTGACGATGTGCTCGCGCCACAGATGATCGAGCGTCTGCAGCACAACCGAGCGCTCGACATAGTTCATCACCTCGGGGCCAAAACGCTCGGCGCGCTCCTTGGCGGCGGCTTCGGCGGCCTGCCCGATGCGCTCGCGGATGTCGTCTTCGGCGATGCCCTCTTCCTTGGCCCAGTCCTCGACCGGCAGGTCGAGGTTGAGGAACTCGGCGATCTCGGCCTTCAGCCCGGCAACGTTCCACTGCTCGGCATAGGCGTTTTCGGGAATGGCCTTGGCGACGATCTCGTCGATGACGCCTTCGCGCATCTCGGCGATCGTTTCGGACAGGCCTTCGCCGTCCATCAGCTCGATGCGCTGCTCGAACACCACCTTGCGCTGGTCGTTGGAGACGTCGTCATATTTCAAAAGGTTCTTGCGGATGTCGAAGTTGCGCGCCTCGACCTTCTTCTGCGCCTTTTCCAGTGCCTTGTTGATCCACGGATGGATGATCGCCTCATCTTCCTTGAGGCCGAGCTTCTGCAGCATGCCGTCCATGCGCTCGGAGCCGAAGATGCGCATCAGATCGTCCTGCAGGGACAGGAAGAATTTCGAGCGGCCGGGGTCGCCCTGACGGCCGGAACGGCCGCGCAACTGGTTGTCGATGCGGCGCGATTCGTGGCGTTCGGTGGCCAGCACGTAGAGGCCGCCGGCGGCCAGCGCCTTTTCCTTCAGCCGCTCGATGTCGGCAATGATTTCCTTTTCCCGCGCCTCGCGCTCGGGTCCGGCCGGCATGTCGCCGAGCTCTTCCTCGATGCGCATCTCGGCATTGCCGCCGAGCTTGATGTCGGTGCCGCGGCCGGCCATGTTGGTGGCGATGGTGATGGCGCCGGGCTTGCCGGCCTGGGCGACGATCGCCGCCTCGCGCTCGTGATGGCGGGCGTTCAGCACTTCGAAATCGGTAAAACCTTCCTTGCGCAGGCGCTCGGCCAGCTGCTCGGACTTTTCGATGGAAGTGGTGCCGACCAGCGTCGGCTGGCCCTTGGCGCTGGCTTCGCGGATCTCTCTCACGATCGCCTTGTATTTCTCCTCGACCGTCCGGTAGACCTCGTCGTCCTCGTCGATGCGCACGACCGGCAGATTGGTCGGGATCTCGGTGACTTCGAGACCGTAGATGTTGCCGAATTCCTCGGCCTCGGTCAGCGCCGTGCCGGTCATGCCGGAGAGCTTCTTGTAGAGGCGGAAATAATTCTGGAAGGTGACGGAGGCCAGCGTCTGGTTCTCCGGCTGGATCGCCACATGCTCCTTGGCTTCGAGCGCCTGGTGCAGGCCTTCCGAATAGCGGCGGCCCGGCATCATGCGGCCGGTGAACTCGTCGATGATGACGATCTCGCCGTTGCGGACGATGTAGTCCTTGTCCTTCTGGAACAGCCGGTGCGCCTTCAGCGCGTTGTTGACGTGATGGACGATGGCGACGTTCTCGACGTCGTAGAGCGACTCGCCCTTGAGCAGGCCGGCATCGCGCAAAAGGTTCTCGAGCTTCTCGGTGCCTTCCTCGGTGAAGATCGAGGTCTTCTGCTTCTCGTCGATCTCATAATCCTGCGGCTGCAGCTGGATGATGAAGGTGTCGATGGTGTTGTACATTTCCGAACGGTCCTCGAGCGGACCGGAAATGATCAGCGGCGTGCGCGCCTCGTCGACCAGGATGGAATCGACTTCGTCGACGATCGCGTAATTGTGACCGCGCTGCACCATCTGGGCGCGCTCGTATTTCATGTTGTCGCGCAGATAGTCGAAGCCGAGCTCGTTGTTGGTGGCGTAGGTGACATCGGCGGCGTAGGCGGCGCTGCGCTCCTCGTCAGACAGGCCATGGACGATGACGCCGACCGAGAGGCCGAGGAACTTGTAGACGCGGCCCATCCATTCGGAGTCGCGGGTGGCCAGGTAATCGTTGACGGTGACGACGTGGACGCCTTTGCCGGCGAGCGCATTGAGGTAGACCGGCAGCGTCGCGACCAGGGTCTTGCCCTCGCCGGTGCGCATCTCGGCAATACCGCCATTGTGCAGCACCATGCCGCCGATCAGCTGGACATCGAAGGGGCGCATGCCGAGCACGCGGCGCGCTGCCTCGCGGGCGGTGGCGAAGGCCGGCACCAACAGGTCGTCGAGTGTGGCGCCATTGGCTATGTCCTGGCGGAACTTCGCGGTGCGGCCGACCAACTCCTCGTCGGAGAGCGCCCGCATCTCGTTTTCCATGGCGTTGATCGCCTCGACACGGGGCCGGGTCGATTTGACCCGACGGTCGTTGGAGGAACCGAAAACCTTACGGGCGAGACCGCCGAGACTGACCATCCAATGGTCCTTTCGATAGAATTCTCAATCTTGAGATGAGCGCCGGCCGGCCCCATCAATTCCACGTGAACACTGGCGAACACATTAGTGAACACTGGCAAACACAAAAAGCGCCCGGAAAACGGTTCTGGACGCAAAGTCGTTGGACAGATAAGAGGGGGCTCAACTGATGTCAACGCCGCGCTGGCCCTGCTGGCTGCGCCAAATTCCGCCACAATCTGGCCGATCTGGAAGCACCCTCTTAACAATCCCCACCGGAGTCCACCCTATGTCCCTGT
>NZ_RZQY01000004.1:0-31494 GCF_003998575.1 Mesorhizobium sp. M7A.F.Ca.CA.001.10.2.1
CCGCCCGCCGCTACGCCCGGCCGGCTCGGGAAGATACTCGACCAGCTTGGCCTCCATTGGGACGGCGCCGCGCTCGCCGACCTTTGCACGCAGATCGAAAAACTCGGGGTATCCCAGCGGTCGGCGCCATTCGACGCCGCGGCGATCGCCGCTGAGGTCGTCGCCATGCGTCCCGATGCCGAACTCTTTGGCTGGTGGCTCGCCGACCTGGTACTGGCGCAACGCCTGGGCTGGCCGCAGCCCCTGCCGCTCCTAATGGCGCAGGGTTTTGGACCATCTTTCCGCACCGAGGCCGGCGGTGGCCGGCGCATCCGGCCCGGGGACAAGAATTTTGAGCGGGCGGTTTGCATCGCGCTCGTCGCGGCCGCCGCGGACGCTTGTCGGTTGGCCGCCGAGCTGTCGCGCCGGGCCGAAAAACTCCTGGCGGTGGCGCCGAAACTGCGCGCCAAAGGCGCCGGCGACGTAATCTTTCTGCTGCTCAGTGAAGACGCCGTGTCCGGATCGCTGACGACGGACAATCTGTCGCGCTTTGCATCGCGACGGCTGTTCGAACGGCTGCAGCAACTGGAGGTCGTGCGCGAGCTCTCCGGCCGCCCCACATTCCGGCTGTTCGGGCTGTAGCGATGAGCGAAGCGTCCGCCCGCCGCAAGCCAAACGATCAGCCGGCGCTGCTCGACACCGAACTGGAACATCTGCCGCCGGAGCTGCGCTGGTGCGAATGGATGGCCCGCGTCGAAGCGGTGATCTTTGCGGCAAATGAACCGGTGACACGTAGTGTCCTCGCGCGGGTGGTGGGAAAAAACTGCAATATCGAGCTGATCATCGACGACATTCGCGCCGAACTCGCCGGCCGCCCTTACGAGCTGGTCGCGGTCGCCGGCGGCTGGCAGCACCGGACCAAAAAGGTTTTTGGCGACGCCATTCACGCAGCCTTCGGCACGGCAGCGGGCGAGGGAGCAAAAGAACTGTCGCAGGCGGAGGCGCTTGTCTTGATGTGCATTGCCTATTTCCAGCCGATCACCCGTGGCGAGCTGTCGAGCTTTTTCGGCAAGGAGGTGTCACGTGACCTGATCGGCGTGCTGCGCGCTGAGCAGCTGGTCGCCTCGGGGCCGCGCAGCCCGCAGCCGGGCGCGCCCTACACCTATGTGACGACCAAAACTTTTCTGTCGCAGTTCGGGCTCGACACGCTGCGCCAGCTGCCGGATTTCGAGGCGCTCGAGGACGCCGGGCTGCTGTCGAAGGAGAAGCTGCTGGATCATCCCAGGGTTTGCAGATATCGACGATGATGGCGCCAGCGCCGCGCTCGACGAATAGATGATCCCATCACGGCGGGACACACGCGATCTCGCCGCTCGTCACATAGAAGATTGCGCCACGCACGCCGTCTGGTCTCGCCGGCTGGGTCCTTCGCGTGACGGAAGGGAGGTGGCGGCACGCGTCCGCTTGTCGATGAAGGATAAGCGAACAGGCAATTGATCGAGCCTGGTCGCACATGTCGATCACCATTGAGAGCTCTCGAAGGGAGAAAGTTCAATTGAACCACGTCTACCTTGAGCTTCTCGCGACGATTGAGGCGTTAAGATCCAGCCCATCGGGGCGACCATTCAGACGCTGATGGACAAGGTTCGCGACCTTTCACAGACGATCAAAGCCCTGAAAGACGATCTCCACCAGACAGCCGGCTATGGCCTGCTAAGAACCTAGCCAGCCGGCGAGTGCCCATCCCGGCCATTGTCAGCGAGGCGGCCATCCCAACAAGATCGCCTTGCCGCCACCGCCAATGGCGGATGCTGACAGCAGCGCCATAAGAACGCCAACGTAGATGGGGAAGATCATCCTCGGGCTATTCGTCCTTCCAAATGACAGTCTTCCCCCGAAAATCCCAATGAAATTTGAGGTTGGCTTTCAGTACCTCGGTGGGGATCCTCGGCTCGATCGCTGTGTGGAGAGCGTTATACGTTTCTCGGCAGAAGCTCGGCGGCGGGACATTCAGCTTGTACCCCGACGGGTACCTAAAATCTTGCTGAGAATTCATCAGGTCAAGGTTGTTGGCAATCATCTTCACGTTCCCAATCGGCGGCATTCCTAGGGCCACTGCGGCTTCGTAAATGTCCTCGATCTTGTGACCGAAGCCGAGCCGGAGACCGCGTTTCGACACGCCCTTTGAAGCTAGATACGCTTTCAAGAGGAGTTCTAGGTGTGAGCTTTCGAGAGGTTGTCCATTCGGACCGGACCGAGGAGACTGGAGTTACCACGCTTCAGCATCCATCGGAGGGTCCGAATGAACATCCACAAGAATGCCCGTCTCACACCGCTGCGTCGAGAGGAGATGGCGTTATCGGTGATAGAAGGCGCTTTTTCCAAAGCCCATGCGGCGCGCGTCTATGGCGTGTCGGCCAAGATCGTGGCGCGCTGGGTCGAGCGCTATAAGACCAAAGGGCGGGCCGGCATGGTCGACCGCTCGTCGCGGCCCACCGTCATGCCGAGCCTGACCGAACAGTCCGTGGCCGAGCGCATCGCAGCCTTGCGTCGCCAGCGGCTGACCGGCAAGCACATCGCCCATGAGGTCGGCGTCTCGCCCGCCACCGTCAGCCGGGTTCTCAAGCGTGCCGGGCTGTCGCGGCTCAGGGATATCGAGCCGGCCGAACCGGTCCGGCGCTACGAGCGGGAGCATCCCGGCGAGATGATCCATATCGACATCAAGAAGCTCGGCCGCTTCAGCCAAGTCGGCCATCGTATCACCGGCGATCCGCAAAAGGGCAAGTCGCGCGGCGCCGGCTGGGAGTTCGTCCATGTCTGCATCGACGACGCGTCCCGCATCGCCTTCTCGCAAATCCTGCCCGACGAGAAAAAGGAGTGCGCCATCGCCTTCCTCAAGGCCGCGGTCGCCTATTACGCCAGCCTCGGCGTCACGATAGCCCGCGTCATGACCGACAACGGCTCCTGCTACAGATCAAAGGCCTTCGCCAAGGCCTGCCGCGATCTCGGCCTCAAGCACGTCACGACAAGACCCTATACGCCCAAGACCAATGGCAAGGCCGAGCGCTTCATCCAGACAGCACTGCGCGAATGGGCCTACGCCATTGCCTATCCGACATCCGATCATCGTGCCGCCGAACTGCCTGTCTGGCTGCACAGATACAATTGGCATCGTCCACATGGCAGCCTAAAGTCAAAAACGCCTATCAGTCGCCTCGCCCTGATCGAGGACAACCTGTTGAAGCTCCACATCTAGGGCATGCGAAAATAGAAAATAACGGGCAAAAAGATGCGCCTTTTCCGACTCCGAGCCTAGATGGTTGAAAGCCTCGAAGTACTCCTTCGTCCGCTCGAGGAGATCTCCCGCATAAAGCGCCAACGGCTGTGACACGGTGACCCTCGGGCGCGCCTTGACCTTCGGCGTCTCAGGTCCACTCTTGGCCATCTCAGATTATCGGCTTAATTCCGGTGCCGGTATGCGACAAAGCCGAACAGAGTAGCCGCTGCGACGTTGAAGATTGCCCACAGCTCGCGCGGCAAATGAACCGGCATGAACGGGTTGAAGATCGCTGCCGCTCCAAACAGCGCCCAAGCCAGGGTGCGATTTTCAGGGCCTGATCGCCACACCATGGCTCCGCAGTAGATCCCGGCGAAAAAGACCACCACGCGGAGGAATTGGTAATAGCCGTACGGCCATGGCGCTACCGCCAGCAGCGAGGCAATAGCTACACAGATGCAGACCAACCGGACCGTTCCGGCCGGCGTCGAAAAGCATTATTTTCAGCAAACTTGATCCTCAAACGCCCAGCACGGTTGTTAGTGGAGTTTCGGCGCCCGCCATATATTTGAAAAGCCAGATTGCCCAAGTGATCGGCCAAATGAACGCCAACATCGCATCCAGGCTCAAGTTAATCAGGATTTTTACGACCACTGATGCATGGCCCTGCCATGTGTCGACGACATTCATCACGTAGGTGATCGGCCCGCCCAGCATGAAGAGGAGGCCCAGCGGAGCTGACATGATGTTCTTCAGCATGTTTGTGTCCCTCAGAAAGGCGTGACCTTCAGTGACAGTGATACGCGCCGGTCTTATGGTTGGTATGGCAACCGTTGGCATCAGTGCCGCCACTGTGTGCAAACGCGCCGGTCGCGCAAGCGATTATTGCAGCGGCCATAGCCGCGAGAAATGTTGTTTTCATTTTATTGCCCTCCCAAAGTATTTCAGACAGAGCACTATTGCCGGTCGGGCACAAGCTGCTCGTGGCACTGTGAACACAAATAGGATAGATGCTCCTCTGTGCAGGCCAAGATCGGGCGAGGAGAATACTTTGGATGGATTGCGATTGATGCACGTCCCGTTGGCGATCCTGCTGACATGGCCAAGGGTGGCGACGGCAAATGAATGCCTCTCGAAGTACACCAAGACCGACGTCTGCGCCTACGCAAAAAAAATGCAAACCGAAATGGCTCCAGCATTGCCCATGCTGATCAGTTCGAACATCTCCGTTCGGAGCATCATCGCAATCGGGCCAAGGATCGTTTTCAACGCCACCTGGGCTCAGACCGATGCGGAAGTAGACGCCAAATTGTTGGCTGCTGGCGTCTCGCGGCCGGTCTATGTCCAGAAGATCGATGAAATGACCAAAAACTATGTCTGTCGTGCGGAGGAACTATCTGCCTTCGTTCGCCTGGGCGGTGAGATCCAGTACACGTATACGACTGTGGATAATTTCCCAGTCGCGAACCCGCTCGTAGCACTCTGTCCTTAGAGCATCGCAGCACGGCTCATGACATGACTAGTCGCGGCCGATCAACCAGTTGATCAGCAGCCATGATCATTTGTTGGAACTCAATTGAGCCTGATCCGCACTAGCAAGTGGATAGAAGTGAATGTGCGGTTGCCCTTTAGCTCTACTATGCATAGAAACCACTCTGCCGGGGGGCGTAAAGTTGGGGTTGTGAGTGCGTGGGCTCTAAATTCGAAAAACTAAATAAGTTGCGTGACTCACTGCGAGAATCCAACCACGATTTTCGGGCGAGCACTCAGCTATTCAACAGCCTGGACCCTGCCAAGATCGACGGCGACCTGGATGTCATTAACCGCGGAAAGCAGCGCGGCGAGGTGAACCAACCCCCGAAAACGGCAAAGAATCTCGACGATGTCGAACATGCCATCGTGGAACGCGTTGAGGATGAGAAGAAGGCTGCGCATCACACTCTTGAGGACAACCTGCAACTCCTTGGAGGTCGTCTTGCCGGCCTCGATTTCGAGGAACAATTCGGTCTAATCCGTCAGACGAATGCCGCTAGCGTTTCGGACTTCAAAGCCTCGGTCGCCGTGGGCCTCGATGAACTTCACGGCCTGAGAAGGGCCCTGAACGACGCCGAAAAAGAGCATGCATGGTTTAAGGAGAAGCACGGTCTCGTTCGTGCCGCGCGTGTGCAGCACGGTGCCGCTCACATTTTCCGGCTATCGCTTCTGCTATTTCTGTTTCTGGTCGAGACAGCGATGAACGGCAACTTCCTGGCCAAGGGCAATGAGCAGGGATTTTTTGGTGGCATCCTTGAGGCTGCGGCATTCTCTTTCATCAACATCGGGGCGGCTTTGCTCCTGGCGGTTTTCTGCGCTCGTCTCGTCACCCATCGGTCGTTTTTCGTAAAATTCGTTGGGATCATTTCAATCCTTTTCTATATCGGCTTGGCGATTTCGATAAACTTGGCGCTAGCGCACTACCGTGAGGTCAGCGGCTCGCTCGCTGACGGCGCCGGCGCTGAGGTCATCCGTAATATGCTCGCCAATCCAGCGGGTCTCACGGACATCAAGTCCTGGTTGCTGTTTGCGATCGGCCTGATGTTTTCGCTTTTCGCTTTTATCGACGGCTGGTTCGTGCTCGACCCTTACCCAGGCTACACTGGCGTTGAAAATCGGCTCGTTCGACGGCGCGATGACTACATCGATCGAAAGAAGGAACTGATCGAAGAGCTGCAGGATGTCCGCGACGACCACAACGAAAAAGTGGAGGAAATCGTCAAGCAGCTTGGTAGTCGCCGGCGCGAGCACCGCGCGATTGTCGATCATCGATCGAGGCTTCTGGCTCTTTTTGCGCAGCATCAAGACCAATTGGAGCGAGCCTGCAATCAGCTTTTGTCGATGTATCGGGAAGCCAACATCCAGGCGAGGACCGAGCCGGCGCCCAAGCATTTCGGAACGCCCTACAAACTTGATCGCATCAAGCCATACGTCACCGGCGAGCGGGAGTGGAATGAGGGAGATGTTGGCGCATCAATTCGCCAGGCGCAGGAGGAACTCAACGAGCAGGTTCGTCTGATTGGTCAGGAATGCGAACGGGGAATTGAGCAGTACCGAGATCTTGATAAGCTTCACCCGGACAGCGTGAATGTCTAGGCGAACCCGCAGACGCAAGAAAGGCAATGCGGGTACCATTGCCGCGGCCATTGCCCTTGGTGTGCTATCCGTTGCGATGTTGGCCGGCTTCGGCTGGATGTGGACCAGGTCTGGCAATGGCCATATCGACGCCAACACGAATTGCCCATTGGACGGACCCTCCAGCCTGACCGCCGTCCTCATCGACGCCACTGATCCAATTTCGGCAACGACGATGGCTGATCTCAAGAACGAGTTCCGAAAGACCATTGGGCAGGTCGAGCCGGGTGGGTATGTGAGGATTTATACCCTGAGCTCGGCGCCTGGTGAGCTGACGGTGATGTTCGATGGATGCAATCCCGGTGATGGGTCGACCGTCGATAGTTGGACCAACAATCCTGCGCGGCGTCAAAAGAAGTGGGAAAACGCCTTCGGCGATCCTTTGAACAAACTTCCCGATGAAATCCCGAATGCGGCTTCCGCGAGCCAATCTCCGATCATGGCTGGAATTCAGAAAATCAAGCTGTCGCTCTTCGATAGCAGCTTGGCCAAACAGGGCAGTCCCAAGCGATTGGTGGTCGCCTCTGACATGATCGAGCATACGACGATTTACTCGCAGTACCGATCGGGACTGGATTACCAAAAATACCTCAACAGCGCCGCCGACCGCACATATGGGACGTCGCTGGATGGGGTGGGCATCACAATTCTTTATATCGATCGGGCAAAGAAGCCATTTCAGACCCTGGATCACGCGGAGTTCTGGACACATTGGGTCCAGAACCATCACGGCGAGTTCGAAAAGCTGGTTGGCTTGGATGGGTTAAACTGATGGCGAGAGCGCACGACAAACCTTTGCTGGATCATCCACGTCTGCCGGTCGTGGTTTTCGCGGCATTGACACTCGGCGGGTGTGTATTCATCGCCATTGCAAAACTCTCAGGCGTAAATCCGATCGTCGCGGCGGTAGCACCGGCCTGCCTGATGTTTTTCTATCTCGGGGTTTCGATCTTTGCTGGAAAGCTACAACTGCACGACGAGCAGACCGGCGATAACCTCTACTATATGGGCTTCCTGTTCACCCTGACGAGCCTTGGGGTCTCGCTGTTTCAGTTTGGAACGGAAGGCTCAACCGACACGATCGTCCAAAATTTTGGCATCGCGATCACGTCGACGATCACCGGTATTGCTCTGAGGGTTTTCTACAATCAGATGCGGCGCGATCCCGCGGACATTGAGCGAACGGCGAGGCACGAACTTGCCGACATGACACGGCGTGTAAGAGCCGAGATGGAAAGCGTAACCAGGGAGTTCGCCGACTTTCGTCGTGTCAGCCATCAAATGCTCGAAGAGGGCTTTGCAGAGATTGCCGAGCAAGCGGCACGCAATGGGGAGCACATTCGATCTGCCCTGGACAATATTGCCATGGAATCGATCAAGCCTGTCCAAGAGGCGTCTGCCAAGCTCAGTGACGCGTTGCAGCACAATTTCGGGCAAGTCGAAACCCAGTTTGCTTCGATAGCGAACCGCGTTGGAGCTGCAGCGGATTTGCTGGATAAAGCCAACAGCTCGATGTCCAACTCTGTTGGAAAGCTCGGTAATCAAGCCGACAATATGGCTGCCAAGCTGGAAAAGGTGGTTGTTCCTGATGAGGTGCTGAAGAACGATCTGGCGCCGATGGTCAAGCTCCTGGGTAATGCTGTCGCACAATATGCGATAAAAACCGAAACAGCCTCGCAAGAGCAGCAAACGCGGATGACCGGTCTTGCCGACGCAGTGATCAAGGTGGCGACTGGAGTGGAGAGAGCGGCAGCGGCCGCAGAAAAGACCGCAGAAACTGTCCAAGCGCAGCAGCGTTTGACTGAGGAGTTCATGGCTGTGATGCAGAAACACAGCAATGAAACACGCGGCCTCGTCGCAACCCTTACACAACATAGCCTCCCGGCCGTGCGCACGCCCCAGCCTCTGAGCAATGCGATAGCGAACGATGTCGAGCGAGTGGCGGCACCTTCCACTGTTGCCTCCCCTGTGGAGACGCCAATCAAGGTTTCGGATGACACGGAGGGCGACACCTTCCGATCGTTAAGCAGTCCGGCGGAGGTGGAGAAGGGTGAACCGCCAAAGAGAGCAAGTTGGTGGGGCAGGTGAGTGAGGTTAGCGGAACAGCCATTACGTTTGAGCGCAAGGGCTATGGCCGCGGCCTGATACTCGGCCTGACGATGGCTGAGACGATGCTGCTTCTCGTTTTCTGCCTTTTGCTTGCTGCAGGCGCGCTCATCGCCAAGACAAAGAAAGAGGCTGCGGCAGCGCAGAAGATTGCGCAGTCCCTCAATGAGAACGCTCGCAAGCTTGACGAGGAAAACAAGCGGTTGCTGGCTCAGCTGAATGCCATGGTCAAGCCTGCAAGTCGACGCAATGTACCAGATCAAGAATGGCGTGAATTGGTCCGGGCCAAAGAGGCCGCAGAGGCAATCAAAAAAGTGGGACTGACCCTTGAGGAAGCGGTGAAAAGCGCGCCGGCCGCCAAAGTCCTCTCTGACAACGACGTCGACGTTGATCAGGCCAAAGCCATGATCGAGAAGATGAAGGTTCTGCGCGAGCTCGGCTACGTTGGCACGGGCAAGACGTCCAAGGATCTTGCTGACGCACTGAAGAAGGCAAGGAACGAGGCCTCTGCTGACAAGCCACACGATTGGCCACCGATCATCAGTCTTAGCGAGCTCGATGGCTATAATTTCGATACTGGAAGTGCGGAGCTTTCCGGTGGCTTCAAAACGAAGTTGCGGCAGATGTCGAAGACCATTGCTGGAATTGCAACTTCCTATGGTGTGGACGTCATTGAGGTGATTGGCCACACGGACGAGCAGGCGATGTCCGGTGACTCATCGAATATGGACAGAGGCCTTCAGCCCGTACTGGCGCGCAAGATGGACATTGGCACACTCCATCCTGCCGACAATGCCGGGCTTGGATTAGCGCGAGCGATCTCCGTCACAGGCATCCTGCGCGATATGCCGGAACTGAAAGGCTTCACCATCCTGCCAATGTCCGGCGGCCAGTTGATATTGCCTGGCGACCGGCTCACCGACGGCGCACAGGCCGGCGACGTCAAGGCGAGGAGGCGAATTGAGATCAGGGTCAGGCAACGTTCGCGAGAGACAGATATTGGACTGGTTCCGGTACCAAAGTTGTGAGGCGAACTGCCCTTGGGTTTCGCTCACAGGGCTTGGGGGGGATTGCGGGGATGGGGTTTTACGTTCGAAAATCGATTAGTGCGGGACCTTTCCGCTTTAACTTCTCGTCTGGCGGGGTTGGCGCGTCCGTTGGCGTGCAAGGTCTTCGTATCGGGACTGGCCCACGAGGGCATTATATTCATGCAGGCGTCGGCGGTCTCTACTACCGAGGCACTTTGGGAAAGCGCAGCGCCAAGCAGACGCTGCAACTGTCTGAATTCCCATCTGGGCCAAAGCCCCATCCAACATCCTCACCCGTGGAATATGTCAGCGGTGGCGTCGTGATGAGAGAAATCGAGTCCGCCGATGTGATCGAGATGCGTGATGAGACATTTGCCAATGTGCTTGATGAAATCAATGCGAGGCAATCGCAGACGCGAATGTCGCTCATCCTGGCCGTGCTGTTTGGGATCGCCGGATTGATCGCAGGCGCAATGCTGGGAGGTGGGGTGGCGCTGATCGGTATTGCTGCCTTTTTGCCGGGCATGCTTATTGGCAACTGGTTGGACAGCTACCGCCGGGTGAGCGTGCTCTACTATGATTTGGAGCAGGACGCGGAGGCGGCCTACGGGCGACTTGTCGCCGCCTTTGACACGCTCACACGCTGCGCGGCGAGTTGGCATGTCGCGGCTGGTGGCAAGATAGAGGATCTGACGACTTGGAAGCGCAATGCGGGAGCCACGATGTTGGTCGATAAAAAGTCGACGACGCTCCAAGCTTCCTTGCCGACGGTTGTTCGCAGCAATGTCACACCACCGTCGATACACGTCGGCCGGCAAATCCTTTATTTCATGCCAGACATGATTTTGGTGAAGGACGGAAACCAGTACGGTGCCGTTGGGTATGGAGACCTCAGGACGCAATTTGCCCCCAGCAATTTTATTGAGACCGGCAAAGTTCCATCTGATGCTGAGATCGTGAGCTATACCTGGGCTCATCCCAATAAGAATGGCGGACCCGACAAACGCTTCAGAGATAATCGGCAGATCCCTGTCTGTCGCTACGAAGCCTTGCGGTTTTCTAGCCCATCCGGGCTCAACGAGCTGGTGGAATTTTCCAAGACAAACGTCAGCCAGCCCTTTTGCCAGGCTCTATTGGCACTCGCGCAAATGCACCGAAACGCTGGTGGCCAGTCCGGCTTGCTGAAAGCGCGCTAAGGAATTGGCTTGGTCAGCAAATGCCTTCGCACGGAATTCCGTCGCCGTCCCGGTCCAATTTGGGTCCCCAGCTACAGTTATTGAGATACCAGCGCGCCTCATCGCATGAGGAGATTTGCTTACAATAGCGACGCGGTTGACACGAATAGCTCTGAGCTATTTGGCGACGGCCTGTAAGGCCGTAGGATGTGTCATTACCGGGTTTATTGTTGGCTGCATGTGTTGCTCGCCAATCCCAAGGGGCTGTGAAAGTGCCAACCCAGATGCCAATCTTGGCCCTTTGGGCATCTGCCTGTTGTGACGCGTAACTACCATGGCTGTATCGAGGCCAATCCAGGGCATAACCCTGTTCGACCATCCAAGACGCAATGCTAGCACCGTCCGCCCGCTGACAATCACCAACGAAGCGGTTGTAACGATCCCACGAAACAAAGTTGCACTGGATGGGTCGGGATTGACTGAGGAAGATGTCCAGTGCTTCTGCGGATTTGCGGCCGCATGGGTATTCTTGCCCGCTTGCGTCGCTGCAGTTTTGGCTGCTTTCAGGTGCGTCGATGCCATTGAAACGAATACGCTGTCCGTGGATCTCGATCGTGTCCCCGTCAACGATGGACGCTACGCCGACGATAGGCTTCGGTTTTGACCCGAGTGCGCTTGCTGTATTGGGTCCCGCGATCTGGTTGCCCCACCCTGTAAAGTAGGAGGTGACATAAGCGCCCACTGCTAGCGTGATCACCAGGATCGCGGCTAATGATTTATGTGAAAAGAAACGCTTGCGCATAATTGAAACCCGGCCGCGTCTTGGCCGCGAGCTGCGGCGATGGGAATAGCGATCGCGATTCAATTTTCGATCCTTTGCGAAGCTGCCAAATGTTTTGCTAGCGCGTCTTTGACTTCTTGGCTGCTGCTTTCTTGGGCGCGGCTGCTGTGCGACCGAGGCCAATCGATTTTGCCAATCTGGAGCGATTGGCTGAATAGTTAGGCGCGACCATGGGGTAATCGTTGGAGAGGCCCCATTTTTGGCGATAGGCGTCGGGCGTCAGTCCAAAATGCGTGTTCAAGTGTCTCTTGAGGGACTTGAACTTTTTGCCGTCTTCGAGGCAGACGATGTAGTCTGGAGTGACTGAGCGCTTGGGGTTGACCGCGGGAACTTGGTCGGGTTTTTCCGGTTCGGACGGCTGGCCGATACGCGCTAATGACGAATTGATGCTGGCAATAAGGTCCGGCAATGAGGAGACCGGCACTGAATTCTTGCTCACATAAGCCGCAACGATATCGGCGGTAAGCTCCATCAGCGCGGTGGCCGTATTTTGGATTTCGTCAGTCACTTCATGGCTCCGGACTTCTGCAGTGAAATCCCGATCTATTACTTATCGGCTAAAAAAACCAGTAGAGGGAGGATACTAAATGCCAGGCGCTAATAGTGATGAATGTTAAAGCGCCAATCAGAATGCGGAACCACGAGAGACGGTGGATTGATTGGGCGCGGCGTTTTCTTTGTATGACCAGGAAAGCGGCTTGAGGCTCACAGGCGGATGCATTTAGATTTGGACGAGTAGGACCTACGCATGACATTTTCGAAAGACCCGCCGCCGGAGGTTAAGCCCCAGAAGGATAAGGCAAAGACTGGATCTGAATTGGACCGCGTTCCAAGTGCGGGAGCCATTCGGGTCCGCAACGGACTCTCTGTGTCAGAAAAAGACATTGTGGAGGCGGCTAAATACGGGGGCAGGGAGCGAGAATCCTCGTCGGATAGCGACTAGGCAAAGGGGGCCAAGAATGCAGGCTCTGACCCATATCACACGTCGCAATATTGGACGGTGTCCAGAAGTGATCGCAGTCGTTTCTAATTGAACACGGCTGTTTTTTCTTGCGCGAACGCTCTACGCGGGCTCTAGCTGGTTCTCCTTTCAAAGGGGATGTAAGTCTTGGACGTAAAACAGTCAGTCTTCCAAAGCGATCTCCCTCTAAAGGAGAAACTCGAGCGCGCCAGGATGGAGTTGCTCGATCTTTCCGCCCGCAATCGACTTTTGAATGTGCCGCGGTTTTCCAAGAGCGCGAAGACGATCGATATCGTCGATGAGAAGTCGTCCGAAATTTATCGATTGCTGGTGACCGAAGGAAAGGCTTTTACCTTCCTGGCCGGCAAGCCCGATAGGCCGAAAGCGGGCCAGGATGAAAGCAGCCCTCCAGACGAAGAGATCGACTATTCCCCCGTCGCTCTCGCCCAACCAGAGGACGATGGAGTCGATAACAGAGGGATATCCGCGCGGCACTCGGACACCAAGCTGCAGACGCGTATGACCCCAACTGGGCTGCAGCGGCGGCTCCTTGATCTCTACCATGATGCCCGCACACTCGAGGAAGAGCAGGGCGTCAATATCCTCTTTCTGGCCCTTGGAATGCTGAAGTGGATTGACCCGAACAACAAAGAGAACATCCGTCAGGCCCCCCTCATTTTGGTGCCGGTTCGGCTTGAGCGAGGGGCCGCTGGAGAAAAATTCCGCCTACGAGCCCGGCCGGAAGATCTTACCGCAAACCTCTCCTTGGAACTCTATCTCGACCGCATTCACAAGCTCGCTCTGCCGCGTTTTGAGGTGGGAGATGACTTCGACGTCTCGGCCTATCTCGATGCCGTTGCCGAAGCAATTTCGACCAAAGAGGGTTGGGAGGTGCTTCGCGACGATATGGTGCTCGGCTTCTTCTCGTTTGCGAAGTTCTTGATGTACCGTGATCTGGATCCGGATCTCTGGCCCGATGGCGCAAAGATTATCGAACAACCGAAGATCCGCTCGCTTCTTTCAGATGGTTTCGAAACACGCGAGCCGCTTATGTCGGACGACATAGCGATTGATCCGCACATTGCGCCCGCCGAAATGTTGCATATCGTCGACAGTGACAGTTCTCAGACACTGGCGATCCATGACGTCAGAAAAGGTCGCGACCTCGTTATCCAAGGTCCGCCTGGGACAGGAAAATCGCAGACGATCGCAAACATTATTGGGTCGGCCGTTGCCGACGGAAAGACCGTGCTGTTCGTGGCCGAAAAGATGGCAGCGCTGGAGGTCGTCAAGCGACGGCTTGACACTGCTGGGGTGGGGGACGCCTGCCTTGAGCTGCATAGTAACAAGGCGAACAAGCGCATGATGCTAGAGGAGCTGCGGCGAACCTGGCAACTCGGATCGCCCAGGGGCCAGCTTCCTTCTTCCCTAACTGATCGCTTGCTGGAGGCTCGCGATAAACTCAACGCACATGCTGCACGAATGCACGTTGCGTTCGGAGCGTCCGAACTCACTCCTTATCAGGTTCTCGGCCAGCTAACCCGACTAAGGCAGGTCGGTCAGAAACCAGTGGACATCGAACTTACGGATGCCACAAGCTGGACAACTGACGGCGTTTCGCAACGTCGCAAATTGCTCGATGAGGTCTCTCAGCGGATCAACGAGATCGGCTTGCCGATCCACCACCCGTGGCGGGGAGTTGGCCTGGATGTCGTTCTTCCAACGACCATTGAGAGGCTCGTCCCACGCATCGCGGCGTTGCTGGACCAAGCCAAGGCACTGCACGCCAAACTGGTCGGTATCGCTGAGCGGATCAAGGCCGAGCCTCCGAAAATTCTCAGCGACAGCGGCGAGATAGAAGATCGCGCTGAGCTTCTCGCGTCCGCGCCTGGACTTCCTGCCGAGGCGCTCGTCTCGCCGGTATGGGATGAGCGTCCGAAAGACATTTCATCGCTTCTCTGGTCAGGAACGGATTTCGCCCGCAAGTCCGAGGAACTTTCGGAGCAGTTGGCGGCAACGGCTATCGACACGCCAATTGAAGGTCTCGAGACAGAGCTTGCAAAGCTTCCCTCGGAATTTCCGAAAGATGGTTTCCATCGTGCGCGACAGCTCACCATTCTGCTCCCACGCTTGAGGGAAGAAGCTGAGCGCCTGAATCAGGAACTCGGATCGGCGATATTGCCAGACACGTTGGCAGGCTTGCTCAGGCTGGCCGTGACCGGCGAGCGAGTAGCGGCAGCACCTGACGCAAGTCCGGAGGCCTTCGCAGCCACCGTTTGGGACTCCGGACTTGAGCAGGCAGGCGACCTTGCCGACAGCGTAGCGACGCTTGAGGCTGCCAGAGCCGACCTTCAGGGCAAGGTTGTTGACGCGGCGTGGAGCACCGAGGTGGCCGCGGCGCGGCAGGCGCTCGCCACACACACGGGAATATTGAAAGCATTGAACGGCGACTACCGTCGCGCCACAGCACTTGCGCGGACTATTGTGGTCGACCCTAGCGCGCCTGCGACGCAGATAGTTGGTCTCCTCGACCTTTTGATGAAGGGTCAGGCTGCCGCAGCAAGAGTCCGCGAAGGCGACGCTTTTGGCCGTTCCGCCTTCGGGGCAGATTGGCGTGGGGAGCGATCGGCTTCCGCGCCACTGCTCGCGCTAGTGGAGTGGATGCGGACTCTACGAGGGCTAGGCCCCGAACCTCGGATTATCGCCGGCCGGATGGCGGAACGCTCCGAGGCCGGTGCGCGTGCAGCGCGCGTTCGCAAGGTTATCGAAATCGGTCGGCCAATTATCGAAGGTTTCTGGAACGATCTCGGGCACCTCGCGTCATCCATGCTAGGCGACGTGGCTTCCGCCGAGCGGGCCTCGCTGCAACTGATGGAAGCGAAGGCGAGCACTGTAGCTCAAGCCGATGATGCGTCACGACAGGTTCTGACTGACGTTCCGGATCTAATCACTGAGCGGGTGGAGCTACTGCGCCGACTAGGCAGACTACAAGCACTTGCTCAAGGGATCGATGCGGGAGAGAGCCTTGGCAAGTTCGTATTCGGCTCGTCGTGGCACGGTCGAGGATCCGATTGGGCCGCTCTCACGCAAGCCGAGCTTTGGCTGAAAGAAAATGGCTCGATCCGACATCTGGCTGCGCGGTTGCCTGAAAGAATCGAGATCGCAAACTCGGCACGTTCAGCACGTGAAGCGGCCCAAGCGGCAGCGCGGGAATTGAAGGCGCTTACAGGGGATTTGAAAGCCGATGCTCCCTCCTTGTTTGGAGTAGTCGATTTTCCGGACGTCGCGATAGGCGAGGTCGTTTCTCGGCTGCAGGGTTGGCTCGATCATCAGGAGCAGCTCTCGAAATGGGTTGCCTATGAAGAGCGATCCGAAACGGCCCGAAAGGCTGGACTGGGACAGTTGATAGACGGCCTAGCCAACGGCCAGATTACAACAGGATCGGCTCGATCAGTTTTTGATATGGCCTACTACGAACGAATGTTTCTGGCGATGGCGACCGATGAGCCGGAGCTGGCAAGGTTCGACGGGGAACTGCATTCCAGGGCTGTACGTGACTTCGCAGATCTGGACCGCCAGCGCATCAAGGCCGGCGCCATCGAAGTTGTAACGGCTCATCACCGGAAAATTCCTTCAAGAGACGGCGGAGCTGGACCTGTCGGACTGCTTCGTTCTGAGATGGCGCGCAGACGAGGCCACATGCCCATCCGGCAATTGATGCAGAAGGCAGGCCCTGCCATCCAGGCGCTGAAGCCAGTGTTCATGATGAGCCCGCTTTCGGTGGCGCAATTCCTGTCGCCCGGCCGGATGTCCTTCGATCTGCTCGTGATGGACGAGGCGTCTCAGATCCAGCCCGTGGACGCACTTGGCTCGGTCGCCAGGGCCAGTCAGGTGGTCGTCGTTGGCGACGAACGCCAACTGCCACCCACGACATTCTTCGCGAAGATGACAGGCTCGCAGTCTGAAGATGACGAGGGTGAGGGCGCGCAGGTCGCCGACATTGAAAGCATCCTCGGCCTGTTCACGGCCCGCGGCTTGCCGCAGCGTATGCTGCGCTGGCACTACCGTAGCCGTCACCAATCTCTAATCGCAGTATCGAACAGCCAGTTCTACGAGAACCGGCTTTTCATCGTGCCAAGCCCTTATACCCAAGAGGCAGGTATGGGGTTGCGGTTTCATCATGTGCCGGAGGGGGTCTTCGATTCCGGCGGCACAGGAACCAATCCGGTAGAGGCGAGAGCAGTAGCGGAGGCGATCATCCGTCATGCGAAGGTGAACCCGCAAGAGACTCTAGGCGTTGCAACATTTTCGGTTAGCCAACGCCGCGCGATCCAGGATGAACTCGAAGCGCTGCGGCGACTAAATCCCGACACCGAGGAATTCTTTCACGCTCATCCAAGCGAGCCATTCTTCGTCAAGAACCTCGAAAATGTTCAAGGCGATGAGCGCGACGTGATCATGATCTCGGTGGGGTATGCCAAGAATGCCCAGGGATACATGGCCATGCGTTTCGGCCCTCTTGGCGCGGAAGGCGGCGAGCGTCGGCTCAACGTCCTCATAAGCCGCGCCAAGCGCAGCTGCGAAGTATTCGCGTCCATCACAGACGAGGACATCGACCTGGAGCGTGGCAAAGGGAAAGGCATCTTCGCCTTCAAGCTCTTCTTGCACTACGCGAGAACAGGGCGAATTTCGCTTGCCCAAGTCACGGTTCGCGAAATGGATTCAATCTTTGTAGAACAGGTAGCCAACGCGCTGATCGAAATGGGTTATCAGGTTCATGCTCAAGTGGGCATTGCCGGCTTCTTCATCGACCTCGCAGTTGCGGATCCAGAGAGGCCAGGCCGCTATATTCTTGGCATCGAATGCGATGGCGCAGAATATCACTCATCTCGCTCGGCCAGAGATCGAGACCGGCTTCGGCAGTCGGTTCTGGAAGACCATGGTTGGATCATCCATCGCATCTGGAGCGCTGACTGGTTCCAACGGCCTCGTGAGCAGCTGGAGCGAACCATACTAGCGATTGAGGCCGCCAGAAAAGAACTCGATGAGCGGGCCGAATTGGGGGTCCAGAGAAATCGAGCTGTAGCCGTGCAGGTTGTTACGGTCGACCGAGGCAACGTGACGGAAATCGGTCTCGAAAGCACAAACGGATCCGAGACACCCAATCGAGCCTACGAAGAGGCCGAACTAAAGCGACCGGGATCGTTCGAACTCCACGAGACGCCCAGCGGAATCATGGCCGGACTGGTCGAGCAGGTCGTGGCTACAGAAACGCCAATCCATGTCGACGAAATAGTTTCGCGTATTCGGGACGCCTGGGGTCTGCAGCGGGCCGGTGGCAGGATTCAGGATGCAATCGAGCGGGGGGTAAGCATAGCACAGAGAGGTGGTTCAGTAGCCCGTCGAGGCAACTTCTGCTTCAAGCCAGGTGTTCCTGTTCGTCTCAGGGATCGCAGTGGGGTCGTGTCCGCTGGATTGCGCAAGCCCGAAATGATTGCGCAGGACGAGGTCGCCCAAGGCGCTATGGAAGTCGTGAAATCCAACCTCGGTGCGACAGAGGAAGAAATCGCCACAGGCGTTGCCAGGATGCTGGGCTTCAAAGCCACAAGCGCACAATTAAGGCAGCTGATTTCAGCTGGGGTCGCCGATTTGGTTGCCAAAGGAGTGTTACGGTCCCAAGACGGCTTGTTGGTGGCCGGCGAATCCGCGAGCGAGAAATTAGCTGAAGTGTAACGGGGCGCTGCAGCGCCCTCGTTGCAATTTCTGTCGAAGCTCGGAACACCTCTTTTGCTGGCGGAGGCCGAATGGCATTTCGATTCGTACACACGGCCGATATTCATCTCGACTCGCCGCTTCGTTCGCTGGCGATGCGAAATCCCGATCTTGCCGGGCTGGTGGGCGACGCCAGCCGCCAGGCATTCGTTTCGATAGTGGATCTCTGCCTTGAGGAACGTGTGGCCGCGTTGGTCATTGCTGGCGACCTATACGATGGCGACCAGACTTCAATGAAGACAGCGCGGTTCTTGGGCGCGCAGATGACACGCCTGCACCAGGCCGGCATCATGGTTTTCAAGATCCGCGGTAATCATGACGCCCTGTCGCGGATTTCCAAACAGCTGGTATTTCCCGACACCGTTACCATCTTTGGTGGTCGTGCTCAGTCGGTATTGCAGACAGCCGGCGGTCTGGACGTCGTATTCCATGGTTTGAGCTTTGCGAACCCTAAGGCGCCGGACAGCCTGTTAACCAAATATCCGGCGGCTCGTGAAGGGGCCGTCAACATAGGCATCATGCATACCAGTCTGGCTGGATCGCCAGGTCACGACGTTTACGCGCCCTGCAGCATCGCTGACTTGCACGCCCACGGTTTCGACTATTGGGCCCTCGGCCACATCCATGCTCGCCAAGTCCATCCTGGCGCCAGTGCCGTGGTGATGCCGGGAATACCGCAGGGGAGGGATATCAACGAGGCCGGTGAGAAATCAGTCACCCTGGTGACGGTGCGCCACGACCGTTCGGTGGAGATCGAGGAACGGCTGACCAGCGTTGCGCAGTTCGAACGGGTGAGCGTCGACCTTACCGGAGCGGTGGAGTGGCCCGAGGCCGTCGCGCGTGTTCGCTTCGCACTCGAAGAGATGCGGGCAACCGTCCGATCGCGTCATGCTGTGGCTCGCATTGGCCTGACAGGAACGTCACCACTGATGTGGGCGCTGATCCGCGACAGGGACCTCCTTCTTGCCGAAGCCGAACAGGCTGCGGAACAGCTAGGCCATACGTGGGTGGAGAAGCTCGAGCTTGACCTCGCGCCGCCTCGGACGGAGACCGCCGAGGATATTGCTGATCCGATTTTCGAACTCGAGCAATCAATGCGTGCCGATGCCACCTCGGAGGCCTTCCGCGCTGAGGCGAGGGCGTTCGTCCAAAAGATGGTCGCCGACCTTCCGGCCGACGGGCGGGATTTTGCTGGGACGGACGAAGCCGGGCTGGAACAGTTCCTCGATCAGGTGCTTTCCAAGGGCGCGGACTTGGTGACTGCCCGCCTTAAGGCCGGTGGATCGTCATGAGGTTGCGGCGCCTTGACCTCATTCGTTATGGAAAGTTCACCGATCGTTCGATCGACTTCGGACCCAAACCGGAATCCGGACCTGATCTGCATATCGTGTTTGGCCTGAATGAGGCCGGCAAATCGACTGCGCTTTCGGCCTATCTAGACTTGCTGTTCGGCATCGAGGAACGGAGCCGCTACAACTTCCTGCACGAGTACAGTGCCATGCGCATCGGCGGGGTGCTGGAACTGGCCGGCTCCGAACACACGTTCACGCGTACGAAACAGCGCAGTAATTCGCTATTGAATGCGACGGGCCAACCGGTAAGCGAGGTGGCGATCACGGCGCATCTCGCCGGTCTGTCGCGCGACGCCTACACGACGATGTTCTCACTCGATGACGAGACGTTGGAAGCCGGCGGAAAATCTATCCTGGAGTCGCGGGGCGACCTCGGCAAGCTTCTGTTCACGGCCAGCGCCGGTCTTGGGAACGCAAGTGATACGTTGAACGCCCTCGAGGCCGAAGCAGACGCTCTGTATCGGAAGCAGGCGCATGGAACCGAACTGGCGCTGTTGAAGAAGCGCCTTGTTGACGTAAAGTCGCGCAGGGATGCGATCGACACCCTTGCATCAACCTACGAGGGCCTGGAGGCCGAACGTCTCGATGCAGCGCAGCAGTACGGCCGAACCATCAGCGATCGGGCGGTGCTGGTGGCCAGGCTGGATACCTTTGCTCGTTACGTGCGTGCTGCGCCGATGCTGGCGGATATCCGGCGCAAGATTGCCCGGCTGGATCAGCTGCCGGACATCGCCTCCCCAGCCCGGACATCGACGGGAAGTGTCACCGAACTGATCGATGACGATGCCAGCCTCAGAACGCGGCTGTCCGCAAACATCGACGAGACCGAGCGCCTGGCGGAAAAAGTCACTGCGGTCGACGAGGACGAACCGATCCTGTCGATTTCCGAACGCATTCGCGGGCTGGCGGAGAGCAAGGTGCGCCATACCGCGGCTGGCTTTGACTTGCCCACTCGCAGGATGGAGCTGCAAATCCTCAACAACAGCGTGGCGAGCTGCCTTGCCGCCTTGGGCCGATCTTCCGAGGCGGATCCTGGCGCGCTGCTTCTGCCTGCCGTCACCGTTGGCGTCGTTCGCGCCATGGTCGAGCAGAGGTCCGGGATTGCTACCGGGATGCGTGCCGCTCGCGACGAAGCCGCGGCGGCACTCGATGCGCTGCAGGTGGCAAGGCAGCGGGTCGGCGAGGAAAGGGCGGTGCCCGAACCTGCCAGGGCAAGGCTGGGCTCGGCTTTGTCGAAAGCGCGAGCAAGCGGACACCAGGCAGAGATTAGGACGGCTCGCGAGGCGGAAGATGCGGGAACAATCCGATGGAAGGCGGCGCTCGCGCGCTTGCGTCCATGGAACGGAGATGCCCTCGCTCTCGCCAACGTCGCGGTTCCGAGCGCCGGGCAGATTGCCGCCTGGAAGACGGTAGCGTCAGAACTGGCAAGGAACACCGCCGTACTTGCCGAACGCCTTGCTGAATACGAGGGCAACCATGCCATGCTCGCCGCACGATTGGATGCCCTTCGTGCCTCGGGCGACATTGTCGACGATGAAGCGGCTACCGCCATCCGCCGAGTTCGCGATGATGCGTGGGCAACGCACCGCGCAGCGCTGACCGGTGACACCGCTGACGACTTCGCCGTGGCATTGGCGCGCGATGACATTGCCAGCGCAGGCCGGCTGGCCGGCGCGGCGGATCTGGCTGAGATCCGGGCAACTACGCGCGAGCTGGCCGAGGCCGCGGCCAACCTGTCACGCAACGGCATCCAACGCACACAGCTCGGCAAGGATGTGGATACCCAATTGTTGGAAATCCGCGCGGCCGCCAGGGACCTGCTCGGAGACGCCGTGGAACCTTCGTCTGAGCGCCTGATCGAAAGGATCGAGGATCAGATCGAGGCGCGCAGCGATGCGCTCGCTGCCTGGGAGCAGATCGAACTTGCTCGCTTGAAGGCCGAGCGAGCCGCTGACGCCGGCGAGCAGATACGCTTGGAAATGAGAGCAGTGCTGGGAAGCGTCGGCATTGTATCAGAGTCCAACGACACCCTCGAAGCAATCATGGCCATCGCGGAGCCGTTTCTGGATCGGCAGCGCAAGGTGGACGCCGAGTATGCCGAGGCGCTCAGAATGGTGAGCTCCAAAGAAGAGGATCTAGCGGCACGACGGGTTGCAGTAGGTGTGGCGGAGCGTCGCGAGGAGGAATGGCTGGCCGGCATTACCGAAGCACTCAAGGGAACTTGGCTCGAAAGCGGGCTCTCCGCATCCGGCGTCGGCACTGTGCTCGATCAATTGGCCGAACTTTCAAGAAGCCTGCAGGAACGGGACGACCTGCAGCTGCGTATCGACAAGATGGAGGCCGACAGGGCCAATTTTCTGGTCGAGGTCATCGCCGTTGCGGTTGAAGCCGACGAGCCGACGAAGGATACCGACCCGGAGCAGTTGGCCATCCGCCTTGCCGAGCGCCTAGAGCGTGCCGAGCGGACACGTGAAACGAAGGCAAGCCTCGGCAACGACCTGAAGCGCCTCAAGGAGGCGCGCGACATCCTCGACACTGAGATTTTGGCACACGAACGCCGCAAGAACGAGGTGCTGGGCGTCTTTGGTGTCGCCACTCTGCCCGAGGTAGTCGAACGCGATGAGCTGTTGCGTGAGCGCGATGGCTTGCGCACCACCGTCGCCGAACTTGAGGAACGGATAGTGGCGGAGCTCGCGGTCGACGGATTCGAGCAGGCCCGCTCGATCCTGGACGCGATCGATTTCGACGGCCTCGCGGTCGAGAAGGCTGAGGGTGAGCAGCGGCTTCGCCTGTTCGATGAAACCATCCAGCAACAGCTGATCCGGCAGACGCGCGCGGCCGACAAGCTGGACGCCATCGGCGGTGATAGTGCGGTTGCACGCCTGGATGCTGAACGGCGCACAACCCTGCTGGAAATCGAGGAGAAGGCCGTTCGCTACATAGAGCTGAAGCTTGGCATCATGTCGGCTGGCAATGCTTTGCGGATCTACCGTGAGAGCCATCGCTCCGGCATGATGGCGCGCGCATCAGACGCGTTCAAGCTAATGACGCGTGGCCAGTATTCGGGGCTGACAACCCAGCCTGTAAGAGGTGGTGAGGTTCTCATTGCTGTGCAGGGTGACGGGCAATCCAAGGTCACCGAAGCGCTTTCAAAGGGTGCACGATTTCAGCTGTACCTTGCCCTAAGACTCGCCGGTTATTACGAGTTCGCGCAATTTCGGCCCTCGGTCCCATTCGTCGCCGACGACATCATGGAGACGTTCGACCATATTCGCTCGGAGGAGGTTTTCAGGCTGTTCGGAGCGATGGCAAACACAGGTCAGGTCATCTACCTGACGCACCATAAGCATCTATGTGAAATAGCTGAGGCTGTCGTACCGGGAACGAGGATCCATCAACTCGCACAGTAATTTTCTCCGGAATACGTGAACGAACCAGTGAAGGACGCCGAATTTGACGGCAAGTATGCGCCCAAAGTCAGACGTTCCGGCAAACTTCGCGTTCGTCCAAAAGCGGACATATCGCCCGAGCCATAGACGGCCCCGATGTGCCCATAATGGACGTCCTGCAAATTCATTGTCCTGCCGAATCTGGACTTCGAGAGCTGGCCCTAAACAGCAATTGTATCGCGCCTAGCCGTCCTATCGCCGGGGCGCCAATTGTAAACAACGGCGAACTATACCAATATCGTTACTGGCTTCTTCCGGTGCGACTCGGGAGAACGGGATGGGCAATGAACGCGAAGACGCAAACGGGAAAACACAGCGCCGCTGGCCAATACCTCGGCTATGCGCTTCAACCTGTACGCCTTTGCTTTCACCTGCTCAACGCGCCTAGCGGCGCCTTGGTCTCTCTTGAACATTTAGACGATGTGGCGGTTCACCTGGTCGGCGGCGAAGTCGTTCTTGAGCAAAGCAAGAGCGCACTGAAGCAAAATCCGATATCCGACTGGGCTGCGGACCTGTGGAAGTCTCTGGCCAACTGGCTCAGCTTCATGGCGGCGGGAGAGATCGACCCGGCGACCAGCCATTTCCGGCTATATGTCACACCGGTGAAGGCGGGTGCCTTCGCGATCGCGCTGAACGACGCGAAAACAGATGCCGACGTGGAGGCGCTGGTCGCTAACCTCGCCAAAGCCCACAGCAAGCTGAAAGCTGCACCGGCATGCGACGCCGACGTCCAAGCTTTCCTGAACGCTGATGCGGCTCATTGCGCCGCCTTGGTCAAGAATCTCGCCGTTATCAGCGTCGATGCAGATCCCGTCGATCCGATACGCGCGATCTTCAAGCCGACGGTCTCTCCGCTCATCATCGACCTAGTGTGCGAACGCGCGATCGGCGCTGCGAAGGAGGCGGCGGACAGGCTGATTAGAGCTGGCAAGCCCGCCATCTTGGACGTGGACGCGTTTCAGGCCGAGCAAAGAGCATTTGTTCAGAAGAACAACCTTCCAGGGCTGCTGTCGTCTTTCACCAAGCAACCGCCTGTCGAGGCCATCGAACAATTGATCGCCGACCGTCCCGCCTTCGTCCGCCAACTCGAGCTGATCGAGGTGGGAGACGAAGCGTGCGTCCGGGCTGTTAGCGATTACCTTAGGACGCTCGCCGACATCTCGATCTGGGGCGAAAGCGGGCTAATCTTTGAGAAGAACCTAAGTGACTGGGACGATGATCTTGTCGGTCGCTATGAGCACGTCAGTGCAGAGGTGCACGACATACAGGCCGGACACCCCGCAACGGTTCGTGGTAGAATAGTTTACAGGCGCTGCGCGCAGTTGCAGCCTCCACTCGATGGTCGAGTCGTCCCCGGTCATTTCGTCCACGGATCATTCAACGCCCTTGCCCACGGCCTGCGCCTCGGCTGGCATCCCGACTACCAGACTCTTTTGGAGCCAGCGACTTGATTGAGGCTGGCCGATCGCACCTACCGCTCAGCGACCTCGCCCTTGTCCAGAATCCAGGACTTGGGGCTTTCGCATTGTGGCAATTTGGCCAAGGTTTCCAGGCTGAGGACGAACGTCCAGCGCCGTTCGCCTTGGCGTTTCTCGTGCTGCCAATCGTCCTGCATCGCGCAACGCTCGAAATCGTGACTTCGACAAACCGACCCTCTGGACTGGCGCTCTTCGCGGCCAAGCTCGGGAAGGAACGGGAACAACTCCTCGCCGTCCACGAGCGAGCGCTGCTGCTGCGTACTCTGACATTGCAATCGGCCGCTGTCGGTGTGAGCGGGCGGCTGCTGTCCGTGGATTACAAGGATGCTACTTTAAGAGCAAACGTACCAGAACCGAAACCGAGGAGGCTCGTCCTTCCAGAGCGCGTCAAGCACCTCGGACCTGCCTCGGAGAAATTGGGTTTCTGGTTTTCGAACCTGGGGACCGCGCAGGTGGCCAACCTGTTACGGGTGGAGTTCTAGATGTATTTCCAGCTTCGAAAACTGATCCTTTGGCCCCGCAATGGTGCAGCGCCGCGGGTCGTCAAGTTCGAGCCCGGTGTCGTCAACGTCATCAGCGGCGCGTCGAAGACCGGGAAGTCCGCCGTTATCCCTATTGTTGATTACTGTCTGGGCTCGGAGAAATGCGCGATTCCGGTGGGCGTAATCCGCGAGAACTGCAGCTGGTTCGGCATTCTGATCGAGACGCTGGAGGGCGAAAAGCTCTTGGCGCGACGCGAACCGGGGGACCAACAGAGCACAGGCGACATGGTGCTGCTGGAGGGCGCACAGGTCGAAATTCCGGAGACGATCACCGACAAGACCACCAATGTCGACACGGTCAAGCGCGCGATGAACCGCCTGGCAGGACTGACTGACCTCGACTTCGAACCAGGTACAGAGAATGGATTCAAGCAAAGGCCAAGCTTCCGCGACCTCATGGCCTTCACGTTCCAACCTCAGAACGTGATCGCCAATCCCGACGTGATGTTTTTCAAGGCCGATACGACGGAACACCGGGAGAAGCTAAAGACCATCTTCCCGTACGTTCTGGGCGCGGTCACGGCAAAGATTCTCCAGGCGCGGTTTGAGATCGATCGGCTCCAGCGCAACCTCCGCCGGAAGGAGGCTGAGCTACGCGCGATCGTGTCGGCAACTGGCGCTTGGCGGGCGGAGGCGGAGGCGTGGCTGCGTCAGGCAGTCGAACTTGGCCTAGTCGATTCCTCCACTGAAGTGCCGAAGGACTGGAGTGACGTTGTTGACCTGCTTCGGCGCGTGTCGAACAGCAACTCAAGTCTTGCTCGACCAAGCCTGGCCGGCATCGATGTGGTGCTGACGCGTCTGGAAACCCTTCGTGCGTCGGAAACTGAAATCGCCGCGCGACTTACCGAGCATCGTCAGCGCCTGAACGAACTGCGCCGTCTGGTGGAGAGCAGCGAGGCGTACGGCGACGCCATGCGCATCCAACGTGACCGCTTGGACCTTTCCACGTGGCTGAGGGACTTGGCCGACGAGTTCGCCGATCCGTTGGTCGCACTCGGGGACGGCGGCCGCGAGAAGGTCTTGGCCCTTTGCGACAACCTCGGCGGTCTGGAGATCCGACTGCGGACCCACCCTGCGATGTCTAACACGCTTGACAAGGAAATCCTGCGCCAGCGCGGCGCCGCTGAAGCGGTCCTATCTGAGTTGAACGATGTCCGTAGCGAGATAGCGGTGCTGGAACGGGACTCTGACGTCGCCCGAGACGAGGCCAATCGCTTCGATAGGCTTGAGCGCTTCCTCGGTCGATTGGAGCAGGCGTTGCACGTCTACGACCGCGCCGACCAGTCGTCGGATTTGCGGCAGGAACTCACCTCGCTGCAGGCCGATATTGCAACGCTGCAAAAGACGATCTCCGAGGCCGACATCCAGCGCAAGCTATTCAACGCGTTGCACCAAGTCTCCCATCATGCCAATCGGCTGATTCCGCAGCTTGACGCGGAGTGGCCCGAGGCCCCGATTAGGCTGTTGATTGAAGACCTGACCGTCAAGGTGACTAGGGGAACGCGTGAGGACTACCTGTGGGAGATTGGCAGCGGCGCCAATTGGCTCGCGTATCACGTCGCACTAATGCTTGCGCTGCAGCACTACTTCCTGGCCGAACCTCATCACCCAGTCCCTGGTCAGCTGATCTTCGACCAACCTAGCCAAGTCTATTTTCCTAAGCGGGCGGCGGGCGACGAGGGCCCCGACCTCATCGCGTGGAGGGATCAGGACGTGGTCGCCGTCAGGAAGGTCTTTGCGCTCCTAGGCGCTGAGGTCATGGCCGCGAAAGGTCGCCTCCAGATCATCGTGCTGGATCATGCAGATGAGGACGTCTGGGGCAAGCTTCCCGGAGTCAAGTTGATTGAGGAATGGCGTGGACAGGCCCTCGTGCCTCAGGCTTGGATTGCCGCCGCATCTTCCAACGGTGGATAATAATCTGCTGCCAGAGGAGAAGGCATGGCGAACGTGGACGAGATCAACCGTCTGACGGCCCTTGGCTTGAACGTCATCACAGCCATGGATGTCGCGGAAGGAAAACTAGACGAAGCCTTCGAGGTCGCCCGCGCTCAGGAGAAACGCAAGGTCGACATCTGGTGCAAAGGAAGAAAGAACATTCCGGTTGCACTGACTGCGATATGGGACTGCGATCCTGCAAACTTCTATCTCGCGTTCGACGGCGATGATCCCAGCGACCACGCTTCGACGGATTTCATTCTTATCGACGCTGATGTCACTGACGTTGGCGGCAGGCTTACCTACGCCGCCAGCAGGGACAAGGGTCCTTGGCATCAACGTTACAAGAGCAAGAGCTGTGGGATCGCCTACCGATGGCTGCATGGCCGCGGTGTCACACCGCCTTTGCTCGGCGAGTACCAAGGCCAAGTTCACATCGTAGGAGGCATGCACCGCTTCCATCTTGCCAAGCACTATGGGACGACGCGCATGCCATTCCTCGTCCGGAGGGCCGAACTAGCCGCAGTAATGGCGTTGATCCCCTCGGCGACCGACACCGCCAACTCGTAATGGCGGGGACTGCAGAAAAGAAGCGAATGAGTTGCGAACTTACCGGGATCACTCCCCGAAAGCTGACCGACGGCTTCCGGCCCCGTTGCGGCCATTCTTACTCCCGCACTTTGGCTTTTCCAGCGCTAAACCGGCCTTGGGCGATGAATGGAAACGGTCAGATGTTCCCGGTCTGTGCTCGAAAAGTCGCATAAAAGGGCAGACTGGTGTGACGTCCGGAATTATTGGGCCTTTCACGGGTTTACCGGTCCCGAATTATCGGTTGCTGGCGGGCGGGCTATGCGATTGAAAACAGGAGAGTTTTCTGGCTAAGGGTGGGGTTTCAGACTGAGTTTACCAATGCCCTTAATGACGATTAATTCTGGATTGGCATCAGGTGATTGGGTTTGCGCAGAATATAGCCGCCCTTATTGGTAAACCCGCTCACGGTCGACAACGGATTGGTCAACCTAGGACGACAGGATTGGTAAACCGGAGCCGCCCTATCGACGAAGGTCTAGCTTGGCGCATTCACTGTCGCCGGTAGGCAGATATTCGGGCGACAATCGGGACCAGCGTGCGACGCCGCCAAGCGTGAGACACGTCGGCTACGCCGCAAATCGACACGGTTTGACCGGGCGCAATACCGCACCGATCTTCTAATCTCGGCTTAATTCCGGAGAGAGGCAGATAATTCCGGACGCCACACTGATTGGTAACCTAAGGCCACCCACCACGCGGATTGGTAGCCCACAGGAATAGGTTTGGTAACCCTTATCGAGTGAGGGCCGCTCGTACCTTTCGGCGGGTTCGTTTCAGTTCTAAGCCCGGCTTAATTCTGGACAACGACAGATAATTCTGGACGGCACAGTGGAACTCAACGCGTTGTAAGGATGGCATAGAGAAGCAGTAGCCCTCCAGTCTCGCTACTGGAAAAATTCTGGAAAATGGGTCTGCTTGGCTGGACGCAGAACGTTGTGATTATTCAGCCGGCATTTCTGAAGCTTCTCGAACACAAACAGCTTGCCTTCGCGCACGCTATCTTCGAGCGACTTCGCCTTCGCCAGATGCGCCGCAATCGCGCTGGCCAGCATGCAACCTGTTCCGCGCATCGATATAGCAAGGCGCGGCGTGTCGAAGTGGATGGGTTCATGATCGGAGCGTAACAGAATATCGGCCGATCGGGGACCCGACGCGTGCCCACCCTTGATCAGCAGGGCCTGAGGGCCGACGGCCTGCAGTCTTTGTCCTTGTTGGAGCGCACCGTCCTCATCCGAAGCCGGTTCGGAACCAGTAAGGAGCGCCAGTTCAGGAAGGTTGGGCGTGACAATGCAGCAAAGCGGCATCAAATCGCGCTTCATGGCAGCGATAGCGCCTGCTTCCAGAAGTGCGCGGCCTGAGGTGGAGGCCAGCACAGGGTCGAGTACTGCCGGCACTTGCGGAAATTTGCGCAGCACTGCGGCAACGGCAACAATGATCTTGGCAGTCGCCAGCATGCCGATCTTGATTGTGGCTACGTCGTTGGCCTGTAGCGCGGCACACATCTGATTGGCCACCATGCTGGGTGGCGAATGATGGATTTCGATCACGGCGTCGTGCGTTTGCACCGTTAGCGCTGTGACGGCGAGACAGGTGCGCACGCCAACGGCAGAGATCGTCTCGATGTCGCGTGCTATTCCAGCACCCCCGCTGGAATCTGATCCGCCAACGACAAGCACATGCGGTTCTCGTCTCATCGCCATCGGTCCGTCTTTTCGATCCATTCTCGCGTGCGCGCTTCGGGGTCGAAGCTCAACGTGATGTCCGTGACCACTGCGGCGCTGTTGGCGCCGGCCTCAAAGACGCCGTCGAGGCGGTCGGGGTTGAGGCCGCCGATGGCGACCAATGGGATCGGCGCCACCCGCCGCTTCCACTCGCTGATCCGCTCTAGCCCTTGCGGTGCCCACTTCATTTTCTTCAAAGTGGTGGGATAGATCGGACCGAGCGCGACATAGTCGGGCTCGGCAAACATGGCCGTTTCCAGCTCGACATGATCATGCGTGCTCAATCCGAGCCTGACGCCCGCTGCCCGTATCCTCGAGAGGTCGGCCGTTTGCAAATCCTCCTGGCCCAGATGCACGAAATCGCAGCCTTCCTCGATTGCCAGGCGCCAATAATCATTGATGATGAGCTGGCTTTTGTGTTGGACACACCAGGCCTTCGACTTGCGGATCTCCGCGCGCAGCCCGGTTTCATCCATGGTTTTGATGCGAAGCTGAATCAGCTTGACGCCGAGCGGCGCCAACCTTTCGATCCAGGCGGCGCTGTCGACGATCAGGTAGAAGGGATCGAGCTTCATGAAAAAACGGCCCTGCCGACCATCGGTGTCGATGGCACGGCGACGTCGCGCGGTTCGAGCATTCCCGAACTGAACGCCTCACGACCGGCGTCGACCGCCTTACCGAAAGCACGCGCCATGCCGACCGGATCTGCCGCCTTGGCGACCGCTGTGTTCAGGAGCACGGCGTCAAAGCCGAGTTCCATGACGGTGGCCGCGTGCGACGGCCGTCCGAGCCCCGCATCCACAATCAGCGGGACGCCAGGGAAATATCCGCGCATCGAGCGCAGCGCCGTCATGTTGACCGGTCCCAAGGCGGAACCGATCGGTGCGCACCACGGCATCAGGACCTTGCAGCCCGCTTCCAGCAGCCGCTCGGCGACAACGAGATCGTCGGTGGTATAGGGGAATACCGCAAAGCCGTCCTCGCACAGGATGCGGGCGGCTTCAACCAGACCGAACACATCCGGCTGTAGCGTGTCGTGATTGCCGATCACTTCGAGCTTGATCCAGTTGGTGCCGAAGACCTCGCGCGCCATTTTCGCGGTGGTGACGGCTTCCTTGACGGAGAGGCAGCCGGCGGTATTGGGCAGGGTTCTGGCGCCCAGCGAGCGGATCAACGACCAGAATTGTTCGCCGGCCCTACCGCCCGCCATCTCACGCCGCAACGAGACGGTCACCACCGACGTGCCCGATGCCTTGACTGCATCGGCAAGGATGGCCGGCGAAGGATACTGAGCCGTGCCGAGAAGCAGGCGCGACGAAAGCTCGGTTCCATAAAGCTCCAACATGCTAGCCGCCCTGCATGGGCGAGAGGATTTCGATCCGGTCGCCGTCGCTCAACTGGAACTCCGCGCGGTTGGCTTTGTGCACGAGGTCGCTGTTGACGGCGGTGGCGAGCCAATCGCCCTCATAGTCGAGCGCGGCAAGCAACTCGGCCAGCGTGGTGGCGGCAATCTCACGCGCCTCGCCGTTGACCATCAGTTTCATGAGCATGCTCCTTGGTTCTGTCTTGACTGAAAACCAGGTCGGCAGCCTGGCGCGCCATGGCGGGGGCGAGGAGAAAACCGTGACGATAAAGACCGTTGATCGCGATGATCTCACCGTCTGTTTCGACGCGTGGCAAATTGTCGGGAAATGCCGGACGGACACCCACACCGGTTTCAACGATCTCGGCCTCACCAAAGGCCGGATGGAGGGCATGGGCGGCGCCCAGCAGCTCCATCATGGAACGCGCCGTCACCGGTCCGGCGCTCTGGCTTTCAATCATCGTCGCTCCGATCATGAAACGGTGATCGGTGCGCGGCACGGCATAAAGCGGAAAGCGTGGATGAAGCAAACGGACCGGCCGCGACAGCGAGACATCAGGCGTGCGAAGGATCAGCATTTCGCCGCGAACACCGCGCAGCCTGTCATCGGCCGCTGCCATTCCCATGCAGTCTATCTGACGGGCGAATCCCGAAACAGGCCGGGCGTCGCAGCCGAAGTGGAATTTGACACCCATGGTCGCAAGCTTGTCATGAAGTGCCGCCATCGCCGGGCGTGGGTCGAGGTGAGCCTCGTCG
>NZ_RZQY01000500.1:0-4502 GCF_003998575.1 Mesorhizobium sp. M7A.F.Ca.CA.001.10.2.1
TTCAGACTGCTGACAAACCCCTGGCATTTGCTGGGGGTTTTTGATTCACTGGGTCATGTTGAAGCGACCCGCCCCTGAACAGACCGCGCTCGAGATGGTGACGCTGGATCAGTTGGTTCCTGCCGATCACCTTTTGCGCAAGATCGACCGTGTGATCGATTTCACCTTCGTCCACGATCTGACCGCGCCGCTGTATTGCCCCGACAATGGCCGCCCGCCACTCGACCCGACCTTGATGTTCAAGGCGCTGTTCATCGGCTACCTGTTTGGCGTTCGCTCGGAGCGGCAGCTGGTGCGCGAGATCGAGGTCAATGTCGCCTATCGTTGGTTCCTGCGACTGAAGCTGACGGACAAGGTGTTCGACGCCTCGACGTTGAGCCAGAACCGGCGGCGTCGTTACGACGACACCAGCGTGTCGCAGGCGATCTTCGACCGCATTGTTGAGCAGGCGATCCGGGCGGGCTTGGTCGACGGCACGGTGCTGTACACCGACTCCACCCATCTGAAGGCCAACGCCAACAAGGGCAAATACGATCTTGCCATGATCGCCAAGTCGCGGGCCGACTATTGGGCCGACCTCGATCGTGCGATCGACACCGAACGGGCGCTGCATGGCCAGAAGCCGCTGAAGCAGAAGGAGCGGCGGCCTGCGGTTAAGGAGACCAAGGTCTCGCGCACCGACCCCGACAGCGGCTACATGGTGCGCGAGGGCAAGCCGAAGGGCTTTTTCTATCTCGACCATCGCACGGTGGATGCGGCGCACGCCATCATCACCGACACGCACACGACGGCGATCGTCCACGATTCGACCGTCTACCTGTCGAGGCTCGATCGGCAGGTGCAGCGCTTCGGCTTTGATGTCGGCGCCGTCGGGCTGGACGCCGGCTATGCCACGGCAGGCATCGCCAAAGGACTGGAGGATCGGGCAATCCGCGGTGTCACCGGTTATCGTCGCCCCAGACCGCCCAAGCCCGGCATGATGGGTCCGTCCTCCTTCACCCATGAGCCGGCGGCTGATGGCTATCGCTGCCTACAGGGCCAGATGCTGGCCTACGCCACCACCGACCGCAATGGCTACCGCCACTACAAGAGTGACCCGGCTATCTGCCGCGACTGCCCGCTGCTTGCCTCCTGCACCAGCAATGCCAAGGCCCAACGCACCATCATCCGCCATGCCTGGGCCGATGCGAAGGAGCGCACCGACGCCAACCGGCTGACCGCATGGGGCAAGGCTATCTACCGCCGCCGCAAGGAGACCGTCGAGCGCTCCTTCGCCGACGCCAAGCAACTGCATGGTCACCGCTATGCGCGGTTCCGAAGTCTCACCAAGGTCGCCTGCCAGTGCCTGATCGCCGCCGCCGCCCAGAACATCAAAAAGATCGCCCTTTGCCTGTGCCCGAAACCCAAGCCGGCCCGCGCATGAGGCTCAATGCCTCTTGTCAAAATCTCCTGACACAAACAGTCCAAGACACTTCAATCACATAACAAAAAACCCCGCCGAAAATCGACGGGGTTTGTCAGCAGTCTGAACGGCGCCAAGTGGCGCCGTTTTTCATTCTGTCGGTCAGCTCAGCTACAGGTCAGCTCAATAGGGTGAGTAGCACTGCTGGCGCGGGCCGTTGTAGGGCTGGAAGGTGTTGTCGTAGGCCCGGTACGACCGGTAGCGGTTGTAGCACCATTGGACATGGGCGCTCGAAAGCCGTCCCGCGCGGTAGTAGCGGCGCGGCGCCGGCCGATCGTAGTAGTCGTAATTGTTGTACATGCTGCCGAGGCCGAGCCCCAGGCCAAGGCCCAGGATCGCGGCACTCGCGCCATCATCGTAATAACGGCCGCCGCGATAGTGATGGCGACCATGGCGCCAACGCCAGTTGTCTCCGCCATTCCAGTGACCGCCGCCGCCCTGCCAGTGTCGACGGCCGCCGTTCCAGTTGCCCGACCGGCGCCATCTCCAATCATTGTTGAACTGACGGTTGTTGCCGCCCGCCCAGCTGTCGCGGACAGGCGTGACATTCGGCGCCGCCGTGCTGGTGGGTATCGACAGATCCGGCTGCATGATCGGTCCGGCGGCGGACGGTGCCGTGACGCCGGAAAGGATACCGAGGGCTATCAGCCCCGATTTGACCGTGGAAGAAAAGAGCGAATTCATTGCACTCTCCAAGAGTTACAGGCCCCGCGCCCACCCGAGGAATGGGGCAACAATGGATGTTTGCATCTGAACGGCGGATGAACGGAAAGGTTCCGTCAACCATGACGCGAACGCACCCAGGACCAATCGATCTCAGATGGTGGTCCTGCGCGCTTGTTTTCCGAAGCACTTGCGGGCAAAGGTCATGGCATGTCGCTGCGCCTTGCCACCTTCAATGTCGAGAACCTGATGAACAGGTTCGATTTTTCCGGCTATCGCAACCAGCTCAACGAGGATCGAACGCTGGCGCTGTTCGATATCCAGAGCGAGGCGGAATACAGGATCCTGGAGCAGGCCCGCGCCATCGCCCAGTCCGACGACACGCGCCAACTGACGGCGCTGGCGATCGCTGCCACCCGCGCCGACATCATCTGCATGCAGGAAGTCGACAATATCGAGGCGTTAAAGGCGTTCGAATACGGCTATTTGTTCAAGATGGTGGGGCAGGGCTACCGGCAGAAATACACCACATCGGGCAATGATTCGCGCGGCATCGACGTTGCCGTGATGATGCGCAACGAGACCGCGCAGGGCCAGCCGATCGAATTCGTGCGCATGACCAGCCATGCCTATGTCACCTACGAGCAGTTCGGGCTGCACACGCCGGAACTCGAGGCACTGGGCAATCAGGCCAATGAGCGCATTTTCCGGCGCGACTGCCTGGAGATCGACATCACCGTGGGCGGCGTGCCGCTGACGCTCTATCTCGTGCATTTCAAGTCGATGGGCTCGCCGCGCAACGGGCTCGACGGGCGCGAGGCGACGATGCCGGTGCGCATCGCCGAAGCGCAGGCCGTGCGCCGCATCATCGAGGAGCGCTTCGGCAAGGACTATGCCGCCGACAAGAGCTGGGCGATCTGCGGCGACATGAATGATTATCGCCAGCGCGTGAAGGTGGCCGGCGATGCGATCGACGGCTATCGCTTCGAGGTGGTCGACGAAGCCCTGTCCTGCATCAACGTGCTGACGGCAGGCGGCTTTTGCGAAAATGTCGTCGAGAGGCGGCCGGAGATGAACCGCTGGAGCTTCTACCACACGCGAGGACCCGAAGAGCGGCATCTGTGCCAGCTCGACTACATCCTGTTGTCGAAGGGGCTCGCCGCCAGCAACGCAACGGCCGTTCCCGACATCATCCGCAACGGCCAGCCCTGGCGCACCATCTTTCCGCCGGGGCAGGAGGTCGAGCGGTTTCCGCGCGCCGGCTGGGACCGGCCGAAGGCATCGGACCATTGCCCAGTGGCGATCACGCTGGACATGACCTGACGCATGAGTTTCGACCTCCCGCGCAACGTCATCCTGCCGGTCGACGACATCGACGTCCGGCTCGATCCCGGTCCGCACCCTTTCGCAAGGGACAATGCAGAGGCGATCGCCGAGAACTGGCAGCACGAAATCGCCGCCAATCCGGCGCTGTTCGACGGCATGGTGGTGCTGCTGTCGCAACTTGCCTACCGCGACAGCCGTCTCGTCGGCCGCTGCCACGCGGTCAATTACTCGACGTTCATGCTGTGGCGGAAGCGGCGCGAGAATTCGGGCGCCGAGCATGCCTATGCCCATGCCATGCTGGTGGCCGGCGACAATGCGCTGGTGGCGATCCGCATGGGTCCTCACACAGTCAACGCCGGCCGCGTCTATTTCGCCGCCGGCTCGTTCGAGCCGATCGATTTTCGCGATGGGCTGGTCGACGTCGATTTCAACATGATCCGTGAGGTGCGCGAGGAAACCGGGCTCGACCTGTCAGGTGCGGAACGCGGCAAGCGCTACCATGCCATGTCGACCAGCAGCGGCACGGTGATCTTTCGCCGCTACCACGCGGCGGCGCCCGCCGACGAGATCGCCAGGCGCATCTCAGCCTTCGTCGCCACCGAGACCGAGCCGGAGATCGAGGGACCGGTGATCATCCGCCATGCCGCCGACCTGCCGGTCGGGCTGTCACCGCACATGAAGCCGCTGATCGAGTGGCATTTCGCAAACGGGAATTAAGGGCGCGTCTTATTCTGTGCCGCGTTGCGACCGTTGCGTGCGGCGACGAGGAACAGGATAAAGCCGATGCCGAGCAAGCCGCCCATCGCCATTCCCATGGTCTGGCCGACGACTGCCTGGAAGTCAGCGGTGACGCGATCGGGATTGGCCATGCCGAAGCGGGCGAGATACCACCAGATGCCTGCAAGACCTGCCTCGATGATCGCCATCGCCAGGACCAGTCGCGCCTTCTTGCTCATCCGCTATTCCTCCGCCCAGGGTGAATTGCCCTAGCATCGCGAACGGCGCGGCGACAGTGGCGGCACCCCGCGGCAATATCCCAGGCTGAGAAAAA
>NZ_RZQY01000501.1:0-4489 GCF_003998575.1 Mesorhizobium sp. M7A.F.Ca.CA.001.10.2.1
GTGGTGAAAGGCGAAGGACGGCCGGTGGGCATTATCACGATCGAGGAATTGCCGGCGCGGCTGACCGGCGGCAAGACGCTGGCGGGACTTGACCTCGGCGACAAGACGATCGGCGTCGCGGTCTCGGACCAGAGATTTTCCTTCGCCCATCCGCGCCCGGTCATCATGCGAAGGAAATTCTCGCTCGATGCGGCGGTGCTGCTCGCCTTGCTGCGGAAGGAGAATGCCGGCGCGGTGGTGATTGGGCTGCCGATCAATATGGACGGTTCGGAAGGTCCGCGTGCGCAGAAATCGCGCGCCTTCGTTCGCAACATGGCCCAGATGAGCGACCTGCCCTTCGTGCTCTGGGATGAAAGACTATCGACGGTCGCGGCCGAAAGGACGCTGATCGAGATGGATTTCTCGCGCCGCAAGCGCGCCGGCAAGATCGATTCGGCGGCAGCCGCGTTTATTCTGCAGGGAGTTTTGGACCGGCTTCAGTCGCTCCACGCATCCGCTCGAACGGAACCGGACCCGCCCAGCGCTGTTTGACCCAGCCGGCGATTTCGCGGCGACGGCGGAAAGCCCAAAGCGCCATCAGCAGCAACCCGTCGAAGACGCACGTCTTCGCCACCATGCCGGGAATGATCGCCGGATCGATGCCGAGCATCTGACCATAGAGCTGGAAGAAGAAGTCGTGCATCTGTCGGCTGAGCATCGTGTAGCCGAAATTGATGTCATTGGCCGACAGATAGAACCAGCCCCAGAAAATCGCCATCGGCGCCGCCCAGAACCCAAAGATGTAACGCATCAGCGGCCTCCCCTGTGATTGGAGCCGGTCTTGGAGACCGTTCGGCCTGATATGAGTGAGAGCAGCGAATTGTGAGCCGCGGCTTTTGCCATGTCATGCGCGACGGCATGGATCTCGCTTTCGCCGGAAGCCGCTGCCGCAACCACGGACCGCCGCTCGGCAAGCATGGCGACGTAGGACGCCAGAAGTGCCGTCAGCTGCACGGCAACTGCCATGAACAGCCCGTTGATGCCTTGCGCGGCACCTCCGATGACGATCAGCGACAACATGCCGGACGCGCTGATGAAGGCGATGCGGGCGACGCTGTCGGCGCCGGGACTGGTCGCGTCGTTGACCAGGGCTTCGACAAAGGCCCAGAAAAACAGAACCGCGACGACAAGCAATGCGGTGGCGAGCGGCGCCACGACAACGAAATTGTCGAGGTCGACGAAGCGGGTACCCTCGATTGTGGTGCCCAGCACGCCGAGTGCCGCCGCCACACCCCGGTTTCCGTCGATGCAGATGAGCGCAAGCAGGGCGAAAACAATCGCCCAGTGCAAGGCCAGAAAAGAGGTCAGTACCTGTCGCATCGGTGTTCCTGCTTCGCAAAGCAAGAGACGGCCAATCTGAACCATTCCCTGCTCGCGCCGGGACAGTGGGCCTTGCCGTCCGCCATCGCAACGGAAACCATTTGTTAAGGTTAACGGTGATCAGCCATACGCGTGAGGATGCCCGCCAACGCGTCAAAACTGTGGATGGCGCCGGTTTTTGCGATGCTCGCCGCTCAGTTCACCGGCGGATAGAGCGTGTCGATGATCATGCGTGCATCGTGGCGCGAATCGATCATGCCATAGGTGTTGCGCCATTGGCCGGCCAAACGCGTCTCGACGAAAGCGTCGGCGATCCGCCCTGCCCCCAGGCGGCGCAATTCCGCCGCCGCAGCCGACAGTGCCAACTGCTCGGTCAGCAGCCGGGCCGAACCTTCGTCGGTTGAGGCAACCTGCATCGCCGCCTTCAGAACGCCGATCGTGCCGCGTCCGCCGGCGCCGAGATCACGGTCGATGCCGGCCAGCACATCCTCGAACAGGCCGGGCGCACGGCCGAGCACGCGCAGCACATCAAGCGCCATGACATTGCCCGAGCCTTCCCAGATCGCATTGACCGGGGCCTCGCGATAGTAGCGGGCGAGTGGCGCCTCCTCGACGTAGCCGTTGCCGCCTAGGCACTCCATCGCCTCATAGAGCAGCGGGGGCGCGATCTTGCAGACCCAGTATTTGACGACCGGCGTCATGGCCCGGGCAAACGCCGCCTCGCCGCGATCGCTGGCCGCCTCGTCGAAGGAGCGCGCTAACCGGAACGACAGCGCGGTGGCGGCGGCGACGTCGAGCGCCATGTCGGCCAGAACGCGCTGCATCAACGGCTGCTCGATCAGGGTCGAACCGAACACCTGGCGATGGCGGGCGTGGTGAACGGCCTCGGCGAGGCCCGCGCGCATGATCGCCGACGAGGCGATGGCACAATCGAGCCGGGTCAGGGTGACCATGTCCATGATCGTCTTCACACCGGCACCGGGTTCGCCGACCATCTCGCCGATGGCATTGACGAATTCGACTTCGGAGGAGGCGTTGGAACGGTTGCCGAGCTTGTCCTTCAGTCGCTGAAAGCGGAAGCCGTTGCCCGAACCATCACCGAGAACGCGCGGCACGAGGAAGCACGACAGCCCCTCCGGCGCCTGCGCCAGCACCAGGAACGCATCCGACATCGGCGCCGACATGAACCATTTGTGCCCCGTCAGACGATAAAAACCGCTGCCGGCGCGTTCCGCCCTCGTCACATTGGCGCGCACATCGGTGCCGCCCTGCTTCTCGGTCATGCCCATGCCGAGCGTCAGCCCGGTCTTCTCGACCGGCGGTTTCTGGCTCTGGTCGTATTTGCGCGTCGTCACGCGCGGCGCCCATTCGCGAAACAGTTTTGGGCTGGCCATCAAGGCCGCCAGCGAAGCGTTGGTCATGGTGATGGGGCACAGATGCCCGGTCTCGAGCTCCGCCGTCAGATAAAACCGGGCGGCACGGACTTGATGGCGGCGGCCGATCTCGGTGTCGCCGTTCTCCCACACCGAGGAATGCAGCCCGTTGGCCACAGCGCGGCGCATCAAGGCGTGATAGGCGGGATGGAACTCGACCACGTCGATGCGCCGTCCCTGGCGATCATGCGTCCTGAGCTTCGGCGTCTCGACATTGGCGAGGCGCGCCAGTTCCTGCGCCTCCTGCGTCAGCACGAAGCGGCCGAGACCGTCGAGATCTTTGCGCACCGGATCGGAAAAACGCTCCGCGAGCTGGATCAGCAACGGATCGCCCCGCCAGGCGTTGCCGCCCGTCAGCGGCGGCGGCTGGTTCGTCACGTCGTCGGTCACGCCCAATCCTTCTATCGTCAGAAAGCCACGAATCCGAGGCTGTCGGCTAGATATAGCCAAGCCATGCAGCGCGCGCGATGAAAATACCGGCCGATACAATCGGCCATCTATACGAAAAAATTGAGGAGAACGGCTGCAATGCAAAGCTGGCGCTTGCAGCCGCAAAGTCTCCACCCTATAGCAGCGCCTTGAGATGACCGACGCTTCGTCCCCCTATCCTCATCGCCATCTTCTGGGCATCCGCGACCTTTCCCCCGCCGATATCGAGCTGTTGCTCGACAGGGCGGACCGAGCGGTCGCGATCTCGCGGCAGTCCGAGAAGAAAACCTCGACGCTGCGCGGCCGCACACAGATCAACCTCTTTTATGAAGCCTCGACGCGCACGCAGTCGTCGTTCGAGTTGGCCGGAAAGCGGCTCGGCGCCGATGTGATGAACATGTCGGTGGCAAGCTCTTCGGTGAAGAAGGGCGAAACGCTCATCGATACGGCGATGACGCTGAATGCGATGCGGCCCGACATATTGATCATCCGTCACCAATCGGCCGGTGCGGCCGCGCTTCTGGCGCAGAAGGTCGGCTGCTCCGTCGTCAATGCCGGCGACGGCGCGCATGAACACCCGACACAGGCGCTGCTCGATGCGCTGACCATTCGTCGCGCCAAGGGCCCGCTGTCGAAGCTCATCGTGGCAATCTGCGGCGACATCCTGCATTCGCGCGTGGCACGTTCCAACATCATGCTGCTCAACGCGCTCGGCGCGCAGGTGCGCGTCGTCGCACCGTCGACGCTTCTGCCCACCGGCATCGAGAAGATGGGCGTCATCGTCACCCGCTCGATGGCCGAGGGCCTCAAGGACGCCGATGTGGTGATGATGCTGCGCCTGCAGCGCGAGCGCATGGAAGGCGCGTTCGTGCCTTCGGTGCGCGAGTATTTCCGCTATTTCGGCCTCGATGCGGAAAAACTGAAGGCGGCCAAGGGCGATGCGCTGGTGATGCACCCCGGGCCGATGAACCGCGGCGTCGAGATCGCCTCGGAAATCGCCGACGGTCCGCAGAGCGTCATCCAGGAACAGGTCGAAATGGGCGTCGCCGTGCGCATGGCCGTCATGGAAGCGCTGCTTGACCCGCGCCGCAATCAAGAGGGCGGCGGCGCATGAGCATAACGGTCTTTGAGCGGGCCCGCGTTGTCGATCCCTCGCGCGCCATCGACGAAGTCGGCGCCGTCATAGTCGATGGCAAGAAAATCCTTGTCGCCGGCAAGGCAGCGCTGAACCAGGGCGCGCCCGAGGGCGCCACCGTTGTCGACTGCGC
>NZ_RZQY01000502.1:0-4488 GCF_003998575.1 Mesorhizobium sp. M7A.F.Ca.CA.001.10.2.1
GAGAACGTGACGATCTCGGTCGAGCAACTGGCTCGCTTCGAGCCGGTGATCTTCGACCTTCGCATCGTCGAACGAATCGAGGCGGCCGCGAAACGCCGTGGCCTTGGCGTCAGGCGCATGACGTCCGGCGCCGGCCACGATGCACAGATGCTGGCGCGCATCGCACCGGCGGCCATGATCTTCGTGCCGAGCGCCGATGGCATCAGCCACAGTCCGCGCGAACACACCGAAGATTCCGAGCTTGTTGCCGGGGCCAACATCCTGCTTGATGTGGCCGCGCAACTGGCAAACTAGGTCAGAAGGGGCGGAAAATGTCTGAACTCGATCGCGATGCGCTGAAGCAGGAAATGATTTTCTGGCGGCGCGATCTGCACGCGCATCCCGAATTCGGTTTCGAGGAGAAGCGTACCGCAGCCTTCGTCGCTGCCAAACTGCGTGAGTTCGGCCTCGATGACGTCAGCGAAGGCGTCGGCGGCACCGGTATCGTCGGCACGTTGACGCGCGGCAGCGGCAATCGGGCGATTGCGCTCAGGGCCGACATGGATGCACTGCGCATATCAGAACAATCGGACGCACCCTACCGGTCCGGCAATCCTGGCATCATGCATGCCTGCGGCCATGACGGCCACACCACCATGCTGCTCGGCGCGGCAAAGCTGCTGGCAGGTGAGGGCGGTTTCGACGGCACCGTGCGCTTCGTCTTTCAGCCGGCCGAGGAATGGGGCAGGGGCGCACTCGCCATGCTCGACGATGGGCTGATGCAGCGCTTTCCCTTCGACGAGATCTTCGGCCTGCACAATATGCCCGGCTTGCCGATCGGGCATTTCGAGACCCGTGCCGGCCCCATAATGTCGGCCGAGGATATCTTCGAGATCGTGCTCAAAGGGCTCGGCGGCCATGCCGCGCGGCCGCATGCGGGCAATGAGACGCTGGTCGCCGCCTGCGCGCTGGTCACCAATCTGCAGACCATCGTCTCGCGCCGGCTGAGCCCGGCCGACATATCGGTGGTTTCGGTGACCGAGCTGATCACCGACGGCACCCGCAACGCTCTGCCCGGCCTTGCCCGCATCCTCGGCGATGCGCGCAGCTTCCGCCCCGAGGTCAGCGCCGAGATCGAGCGGCAGATGCGCATCATTACGCAGGGCACCGCTGCCGCCTACAATGTCGCGGCCGAGGTCAATTACAGCAGGGAGTTCGTGCCGCTGCGCAACGATGCTGAAATGGTCGATGCAGCATTTGCCGCCGCAAGGCACGTCTTCAAACCCGGCAACATCGCCGTCGCTCGCGAGCCGATGACCGCCTCCGAGGATTTCGCCCGCTTCCTCGACCATGTGCCGGGCTGCTTCGTCTTCCTCGGCAATGGCGAGGGCTCGGCGCCGCTGCACAATTCCAGCTACGATTTCGACGATGACGGGCTGTTGTTCGGCACGAATTTCCATGTCGCGCTGGTCAGGCAACAATTGGGCGGCGAGGCGGGAAGATGAAGGAGATTGCCGGGATGCTGGCCAGGACAAGCTTGTGACGGACCGGCGACCGATAGGGCAGTGCGCCTCGGTACGCTTTTAACAAAGATAATCCCCCGATGACGCAGGGGAAAGACTCAGCTAGCCTTACCTGTGCGGCGGACCTAATTATCCGCTTGGCCGGCGCTTCACTCCTCCCAAGCGGCGCCGGCCTTCTTCTCCAAAAAGTCCGTCCGGGACGCCACAGCGGGTTGCGGCAGCACGCGAACCCCGCAAAACGCCAAGTTCCGCCTCCGGTTGCCTCAAGAATGCATCGGGGAGCGCTGGCGAAACCGCCCTCCATCTTCGACTGCGCGCGTGGACGATTGGCAAGGGAACCAAAGGCGGTTTCCCCGGTTGGTTCTACTCCAAAGGAGTGTTGCACTATGTTCCGTCTGCTCGTCGCCGGCGCCTTCGCCTATGTCACTTATCGTATCGCCAGGAAGATGGTCGAAAACGTGCCCGATACGGTCGACCCGCTGCTGTTGCCGCCGTCGCAATATGATCGCGAGACCTTGCGGCGGCAGTCGGCCGACATGGGTGTCGATCCGCAACGCTAAAGACACGGATGTCGCACTTCGGCCTGTCACGAGGCCAGCCCCGCATCGATATTGCGAACAAAGCAGAAACGATGCTTGATGGGGGATGAACCTCGCCACTGCTGATTCGACCTTTCGGGACCCGACCGTCCAGCCTGCCTATCTCGCCCGGCTCAACGATGCCCAGCGCCAGGCAGTCGAGCACGGCGACGGCCAGATAGCCGGTCCGCTGCTGGTCATTGCCGGCGCCGGTTCGGGCAAGACCAACACGCTAGCTCACCGCGTCGCCCATCTGGTCGTCAAGGGGGCCGACCCGCGCCGCATCCTGCTGATGACGTTCTCGCGCCGCGCCGCGTCCGAAATGGCCAGGCGCGTCGAGCGTATCGCCGGCGAAGTGCTCGGCCGCGATGCAGCTGTCATCACCGATGCGCTGACCTGGGCGGGAACCTTTCACGGCATCGGCGCGCGGCTGCTTCGCGACTATGCGCTGGAGATCGGCCTCGACCCTGCCTTCACCATCCATGATCGCGAGGATTCCGCGGACCTGATGAATCTGGTCCGCCACGAACTCGGCTTCTCGAAGACGGAAGCGCGTTTCCCCACCAAGGGAACCTGCCTTGCCATCTATTCGCGCGCCGTCAACGCACAGGCGCCGCTCAACGAGGTGTTGGGTTCCGCCTTTCCCTGGTGCGCCGGTTGGGCCGAGCAGCTGAAACAATTGTTCGCCGGTTATGTCGAGGCCAAGCAGGCGCAAAACGTGCTCGATTACGACGATTTGCTGCTCTACTGGGCGCAGATGGCGGCGGAGCCCGAGATAGCAGCGCATCTGGGCGGGCGTTTCGACCATGTGCTGGTCGACGAATACCAGGACACAAATCGCCTGCAGGCTTCGATCCTCATGGCACTGAAACCCGACGGCGCCGGGCTGACGGTGGTGGGCGACGATGCGCAGTCGATCTATTCGTTCCGCGCCGCCGAGGTGCGCAACATCCTCGACTTCCCCAACCAGTTCGCGCAAGCCGCCGACGTCGTGATGCTGGAGCGCAATTACCGCTCGACCGAAACCATCCTGGCGGCCGCCAATGCGGTGATCGGCGAAGCCTCGGAGCGCTTCACCAAGAACCTGTGGTCGGAGCGCAAGTCGACCGACAGGCCAAAACTGGTGACCGTGCGCGACGAGGTCGAGCAGGCCAATTTCGTCTGCGATACCATCCTGGCCGAGCGCGAGGCCGGCACGGCACTGAAATCGCAGGCGGTGCTGTTTCGCGCCTCGCACCACAGCGGCCCGCTGGAGATCGAGCTGACGCGGCGCAACATTCCCTTCGTCAAGTTCGGCGGCTTGAAATTTCTCGATGCCGCTCACGTCAAGGATGTGCTGGCGGTGCTGCGCTTTGCCGAAAACCCGCGCGACCGGGTCGCCGGCTTCCGCGTGCTGCAGCTGATGCCGGGCATCGGCCCTTCGGCTGCCGCGCAGATCGTCGAGACCATGACGACGGCGCTGGACGAGGCGATGGGGCTGGCCGGCTGGCGTCCGCCGCAACGCGCCGCCGATGACTGGCCGGGCTTCGTCTCGCTCTATTCCGGCCTGCGCGCCGGCGCCAAATGGCCTGCTGATCTCGAACAGATCAGGCTGTGGTACGAGCCGCATCTGGAGCGCATCCACGAGGATGCAACGACGCGCCGCGCCGATCTCTTGCAACTCGAGCAGATCGGCTCGGGCTACGCCTCGCGCGAACGCTTCCTGACAGAACTGACGCTCGATCCGCCGGACGCCACCAGCGACCAGGCCGGGCCGCCGCATCGCGACGAGGACTATCTGATCCTGTCGACCATCCATTCGGCCAAGGGCCAGGAATGGAAGAACGTCTTCGTGCTCAACACGGTCGACGGCTGTATCCCGGCCGATCTCGGCGTCGGCACCAAGGAGGACATCGAGGAGGAGCGCCGGCTGCTTTACGTGGCGATGACGCGAGCCAAGGACAATCTCAACCTGGTCATGCCGCAACGCTTCTTTCCGCACGGCCAGGCGGCGCGCGGCGACCGCCATCTCTATGCCTCGCGCACCCGCTTCATCCCGGCTTCGATCCTGGCTGCGTTCCAGCAGGTGTCCTGGCCGAGCGCACAGGCGGCACAGGGCAGGGCGGCTCGGCCGGAGGTGCGCGTCGACATCGGCGCGCGCATGCGCGGCATGTGGAAATAGCTGCGGGATAGCGCCCCATGTTGAAACCACCGGTCAGGGTCGCCATAGCGGGTGCGCTGGGCCGCATGGGCCGCGGGATGGCGTCCGCCATGCAGGGCGACGCGCGGCTGGCGCTCGCCGCCCGCTTCCACCGGCCGGGCAGTATCGGCGAAGGGCTGGTGAGCCGCGACGAGGCGCTTGCCGTGGCCGACCTGGTCATCGACTTCACCACGCCGGCTGCCTCGGCTGATCTGGCCAGCATTTGCGC
>NZ_RZQY01000503.1:0-4480 GCF_003998575.1 Mesorhizobium sp. M7A.F.Ca.CA.001.10.2.1
CTGCCGACGATCATCATCGCGACGCGCGCTGCACTTGCCGCGGTGCCGCCGTCGATCCGCTCGGCGGCTCTCGGTCTTGGCGCCTCCAAGATGCAGATGGTGTTCCAGCACATCCTGCCGCTTGCCGCACCCGGCATCCTCACCGGCACCATCATCGGTCTAGCGCGTGCGCTCGGTGAAACCGCGCCCCTGCTGCTAATCGGCATGGTCGCCTTCGTCGCCGATCCACCGACGACGCCTTTCGATCCGGCCACTGCGCTGCCGGTGCAGATCTATATGTGGGCGAACGAGGCCGAACGCGCCTTCGTCGAGCGCATGTCGGGCGCGATCATCATCCTGCTCGTCTTCCTCATGGCCATGAACATCACCGCGATCGTGCTTCGGCGTCGGTTCGAGCGGCGCTGGTAGAAAAAAGGCATTTTGGTATGAACATCATGACCGAACAGTCCCTTGAAAATGCAGTGGGCGATAAGATGAACGCCAAGTCGAACGAAGTGATCAAAATGCGTGGCGACAAGGTCGGCGTGTTCTATGGCGAGAAGCAGGCGCTGTTCGATGTCAATCTCGACGTCCGCCTGAATCAGGTGACGGCGCTGATCGGCCCCTCCGGCTGCGGCAAGTCGACCTTCCTGCGTTGCCTCAACCGCATGAACGACACCATCGATTCCGCGCGGGTAACCGGCAAGATAACGCTCGACGAAGAAGACATCTACGACAAGAACATCGATGTCGTCGAACTCAGGGCGCGCGTCGGCATGGTGTTTCAGAAACCCAATCCGTTCCCCAAGTCGATCTACGAGAACGTCGCCTATGGCCCGCGCATCCACGGATTGGCCAAGCGCAAGGCCGACATGGATCAGATCGTCGAGTCGAGCTTGAAGAAGGCGGCGATCTGGAACGAGGTGAAGGACCGTTTGCAGGAACCTGGCACGGGTCTTTCCGGTGGCCAGCAACAGCGTCTGTGCATTGCACGCGCCATCGCCGTGTCACCCGAGGTGATCCTGATGGACGAACCGTGTTCGGCGCTCGACCCGATCGCCACTGCTCGCGTCGAGGAACTGATCGACGAACTGCGCCAGAACTATACGATCGTCATCGTCACCCATTCGATGCAGCAGGCAGCGCGCGTGTCGCAGCGCACCGCGATGTTCCATCTAGGCTATCTGGTCGAGGAGGGCGCCACCGACAAGATGTTCACCACCCCCGACGACAAACGCACCCAGGACTACATCACCGGCCGGTTCGGCTGAGCTCAGGCATATGAGGGACGAAGATCATGGGTGAACATACCGTTGCATCTTTCGATGAGGATCTGGAGCAGATCAGCCAGCTGATCCGCGACATGGGCGATCTCGCCCGCTCGATGGTCAGTGGCTCGACCAAGGCTTTGCTCAATTCGGACAATGCGCTGGCGCAGCGCGTGGTTTCCGACGATGCGATCATGGATGCCCGCCAGCGCGAGCTGGACGATCGCGCCATCACGCTGATCGCCAAGCGCCAGCCAATGGCCAACGATCTGCGTGCGGTGGTCGGTTCGATCCGCATGGCCGGCGACCTCGAGCGCATCGGCGACCTTGCCAAGAACATCGCCAAGCGCGTCGGCACTGTCGGGCTGAGCGTCACGCCGCACGATCTTTCGCATTCGATCGACGCGATGGCGCAGCTGGTGCTGATCCAGGTGCAGGGGGTCGTCGACGAGTATGCCGCCGCTGACGCGGCAGCGCTTGCCACGCTCAGAAACAATGATGAACGCATCGACGTCAAATACACCTCGGTGTTCCGCGAGCTGCTGACCTACATGATGGAAGATCCCCGCAACATCACGGCGTGCACGCACCTGTTGTTTTGCGCCAAGAACCTCGAGCGGATCGGCGACCACGTGACCAACATCGCCGAAAATGCCTACTATGTTTTGACCGGCACGCAGCTGCCAGCCAATCGTCCGAAGCAGGACGAGACGGCAATGTCCGCGCCAGCGGCATAACAAGGGTGACCAGCCGATGATCGCACCACGCATCATGGTGGTGGAGGATGAGGAGCCGCTAGGCGTGCTGCTCCGCTACAATCTTGAATCCGAAGGTTACCAGGTCGAGGTGGTGACGCGCGGCGATGAGGCCGAAATCCGGCTGCAGGAGAACGTTCCCGATCTTCTGGTGCTCGACTGGATGGTGCCTGCGGTTTCGGGCATCGAACTCTGCCGGCGCCTGCGAATGCGTCCCGAGACCGAGCGGCTGCCGATCATCATGCTGACCGCGCGAGGCGAGGAAAGCGACCGCGTGCGCGGCCTGTCGACCGGCGCCGACGACTATCTGGTCAAGCCCTTCTCGACGCCGGAGTTCATGGCCAGGGTCAAGGCGCTGCTGCGCCGGGCCAAGCCGGAAGTGCTGTCCAGCGTGCTAAAGGTCGGCGATATCGTGCTCGATCGCGAGTCGCACCGTGTCTATCGCAAGAAGAGCGAGATCCGGCTTGGGCCGACGGAATTCCGCCTGCTCGAATTCATGATGCGCCATCCAGGCCGCGTGTTCTCGCGCAGCCAGCTGCTCGACAATGTCTGGGGCGAGACGATCTACATCGACGAGCGCACGGTCGACGTGCATGTCGGCCGGCTGCGCAAGGCGGTCAACAATGGCCGTATGCCTGATGTCATCCGCACGATCCGTGGGGCCGGATACGCCATCCGAGAGGACTGAACTCCCTCGTTTGAACTCACGCCACGTTCTTGCCGCCGAAACCGGATCTCGCCTGCACGCCCGGCGCAAAAATCTCCTGATCGACGAAGATCAGCGCCCGCATGGCGCAGCCTTCGCGGATCAGCGGCAGTTCGTTCGGCTCGGTGTCGAAGGAAATCGATTTGGAATGCTGGCCGCCGGCGGTCTGGGCAATCGCTTGCCGCAATGCCGGCTCGATCAGGTCGAAGGCGGCGGCGCTGACACCGACCATGGCGACCGGCGCCGGATCGATCAGCGCGAACAGGCTGCCGAGGCCGTAGCCGAGCGCTTCGCCGGCCTTGCGATAGGCTTCCCGTTCGGGTCCGTCACCTTCGCGGGCCGCGGCAGCCAGGGCGCGCATGTCGGCGTCGCTGACATCGGCGACGGGTTCTGCATCCTCGCCCATCTGCCTGGCGTTGCGCCAGATGGCGTAATTGCCCGCATAGGCTTCGACGCAGCCGCGCCGTCCGCAGCGACATAGCGCGCCGTTCGGCCGATGGATCATGTGGCCGAATTCGCCGCCCGAAGAATGGGTGCCGGTGAACAATTCGCCCTTCAGCACCAGTCCCATGCCGATGCCGTGCGACAAAAGGATAGCGATGAAATCGTCGCGGTAACGATCGGGGTCGCGCCAGCGCAGCGCCACCGCCATCATGTTGCAGTCGTTCTCCATTATGGCAGGGATGCCGAACTCGTCTTCGAATATGTCAGCGAAGGCGATGTCGGTGTGCGGCGTGATCGGCGACCACAGCATGGCGCGGGCACGGGTGTCGGTGATGCCCTGGATGGCCAGCGCGATGCGGGCGATGCTGCGCACGTCCAGGTCGGGATCTGCCAGGCGGCGCCGCACGATGGCCGTGCATTCCCCGATCAGCGACTCGCGCGACATCGTCAGCGTGTCCAGCCGGCGCTGTTCCTCGGATATCACCTGGCCGGCATAGTCGATGACGGCGACGGAGAGGAAGTTCAGCGACAGCACCACGGTCATTACCGCGGCCGCTTCCGGATTGAGACTGAGGCCGACCTGCGGCCGGCCGCGTTTGAGCGAGCCGGCCTCGCTCGGCTTGCTTTCGGTCAGGATGCCTTCGACGATCAGGTCGGATGAAATCGCCGAGATGGTCGAATGGCTGAGGCTTGTGGTCGCGGCGATCTCGGTTCGTGACGGCTGTCCGGCGCGGCGCACTGCCGCGATCACCATGGCGCGGTTGCGGCGGCGCAGATCGTCGTGGCGGATTCCGACCGACATGTTCTTTCATATCCTCCCGGTCGCCGCGGTTCCTCCTGCCCCTGGAACGCTGTCGGTGACGCCGGTAAATACTGGCAGAAGCTGCATGCCGTGTCATTTATTTATTCCGAGACTCGAAAAAAACTCGAAATGACATCAAAATCCATCAGAATCGATGTTGACAGCGTTCGGGCGTTGGCCCAGTATTTTTTCGAGGCTCGAAAAAATAGAGCCTCTGTGCCGGCCCTCGGGTCAGTTTGGTCGCGCCATACGCGGCGCAGGGAGGATAATATGAAAAGATTCACGGCCGCCATCCTGGCGGGTGCCGCCATGTCGCTGACGCTCGCGTCTGTCGCGCAGGCGAAGGACAAGGTTGTCGGCGTTTCGTGGTCCAACTTCCAGGAAGAACGCTGGAAGACCGACGAGGCCGCCATGAAGACGGCGATCGAGGCCGCCGGCGACAAGTACATCTCCGCCGATGCGCAGTCCAATCCCGGCAAGCAGCTTACCGATGTCGAAAGCCTGATCTCGCAGGGCGCTAATTCCC
>NZ_RZQY01000504.1:0-4479 GCF_003998575.1 Mesorhizobium sp. M7A.F.Ca.CA.001.10.2.1
GGTCTGGTACAAGGCGCCGCCCTATCGTTCGCGCGCGGTGATCGATCCGCGCGGCGTGCTGGAAGAATTTGGACTCACGCTGCCGGCCGGGACAAAAATACGCGTCTGGGATTCGACCGCGGAGCTGCGCTATCTCGTCGTGCCGATGCGGCCTGAGGGCACCGAGGGCTGGAGCGAGGAGCGGCTGGCGGAGCTGGTCAGCCGTGATGCGATGATCGGGACCGGCCTGGCCCAAAGACCTGAAATAGAGGGGCAGCCGGCATGAACGGGCCGCACGATCTTGGCGGGCAGATGGGGTTCGGCCCCGTCGCGCCCGAAAAGGACGAGCCCTATTTCCATGCCGCCTGGGAAAGGCGGGCGCTCGGCGTTACGCTGACTGCCGGCGCCATGGGCGCGTGGAACATCGACGAGAGCCGGCACGCACGGGAATCGCTGCATCCGGCTGTCTACTATTCATCGAGCTACTACCAGATATGGATCAAGGCGCTGGAGGTGCTGTTGAACCGCCATGGCTTCGTCAGCGAGCGCGATCTCGAAGCGGGCAAGGCAGTCGATCCGGCAGCGACGCCCAAGAGGGTGCTGAAGGCGGAAAACGTGCCCGCAGTGCTGGCCAAGGGTGGTCCTTGCGACCGGTCGGCGGCGCGGCCGGCGCGGTTCAAGGCCGGCGACCCCGTACGGACCAAAAACCTCAACCCGACCGGCCACACGCGGCTGCCGCGCTATGCGCGCGCCAAGCAGGGGGTGATTGAGACGGTGCACGACGGTTTCGTGTTCCCCGACAGCAACGCGCATGGACACGGCGAAAATCCGCAATGGGTCTACACCGTGGTTTTCGAAGGGCCGGAAATCTGGGGCGAGGACGCCGACCCGACGCTGAGCGTCTCGATAGACGCCTGGGAGAGCTATCTTGAGCCGGCGTGATACGGATCTGCCCGAGCTGCCGCCGGGCGTCGATACGCCGGTGTTTGCCGAGCCGTGGCAGGCTGAGGCGTTCGCCATGACGGTGGCGTTGCACGACAAGGGCCTGTTTTCGTGGAGCGAGTGGGCGCAGGCGCTGTCGATCGAAGTGAAGAAGCCAGGCGCCGCGGCTGACGGCCATGACTATTACGAACATTGGCTGGCCGCGCTGGAAAGCCTGCTTGCCACCAAAGGGCTGGCCGCCAAGTCGGATGTCGACGCCATGGCTGAAGCCTGGGAGCGCGCCGCGCATGCCACGCCGCACGGCAAGCCGATCCTGCTGGAAAACGATCCCCAGCCGATTCGATAAGGTGTGGGGTGAGCTTGTATGTTCCCTTTACGTTCTTGTCTGCGCCTGATAGCCTGACCCGTCGGCGGCATTGAAGCGTCCCGGCGCATCGATGATGGTGGCGGCTGTCTTGTCTTTCCCTTGCGAATCCGGTCTCTCGCGCTGATGGAATTCTCTCCCCAACAGGACGACGCGCTGAAGGCGGTCGCCCAATGGCTGAAGACCGGCCAGCCGCAGCTGTTCCGGCTGTTCGGCTATGCCGGCACCGGCAAGACGACGCTGGCGCGGTATTTCGCCGAACATGTCGACGGCCAGGTGCAGTTCGCCGCCTTCACCGGCAAGGCGGCGCAGGTGCTGCGCTCCAAGGGCGCGGTCAATGCGCGCACCATTCATTCGCTGATCTATCGGCCGAAGGGCGAGGAATCGGTATCGGACGAGGTCACCGGCAAGACCTCGATGTCGCCGACCTTCTCGCTTAACCGCCAGAGCCCGATTACGCGGGCGAAACTGGTCGTCATCGACGAATGCTCGATGGTCGACGAGCAGCTCGGCCGCGACCTGATGAGTTTCGGCACGCCGATCCTGGTGCTGGGCGACCCCGGCCAGCTGCCGCCGATCTCGGGTGGCGGCTTCTTCACCGACCACGAGCCGGATTTTTTGCTGACCGAAATCCACCGGCAGGCGCGCGACAACCCGATCCTGCGGCTGGCGCTCGATGTGCGCGAGGGCCGTGAATTCATGCGTGGCGACTATGGCACGGCGCAGGTGATCGGCAAGGAAGACGTTACCCAGGAGCTGGTGCTGAAGGCGGACCAGGTGCTGGTCGGCACCAACCGCACGCGTCGCCGCTACAATCAGCGGCTGCGCGAGCTCAAGGGCTTCAACGCCGATTATCCGCAGGCCGGCGACAAGCTCGTCTGCCTGCGCAACGATCCGGCCAAGGGCCTGCTCAACGGCTCGCTGTGGAAGGTGATGACCTCGTCGCGCGAGACGGTGAAGCCCGGCATCAACCTTCTGGTGTCGCCGGAAGAGGACGATCCGGATCGCGGCGTCGCCAAGATCAAGCTGCTCAAGGCGGCGTTCGAGGATCCCGATGCCGACATCCCGTGGCAGCAGAAGAAGCGCTTCGACGATTTCGACTATGGCTACGCGCTGACCGTGCACAAGGCGCAGGGCTCGCAGTGGAACGAGATCGTGCTGTTCGATGAAAGCTGGGCCTTCAAGGAAACCCGCCAGCGATGGCTCTACACCGCCATCACGCGGGCGGCCGAGCGGCTGACGATCGTCAGGTAGGGGCGCCGGATGCTGTTGCTCCGATAGGCTGCGCGGCAAGCCATTGCCAGGCGGCGGCCTCGTCCTCCGCCTTGAAGTGCCTGATTTCAACGGGCGGGGAGGACGGCAGAAAGCGTTGTGCGTCCGCTATCCAGTCCGGTTCGCCGATGGTTGCGCAACGGCCGACATGTTTCAATGCATGGATCGCGCCCTGCTTCAGGGTCTCGTCCGCGATGTCGGCCCAGTCGACGCCATCGTGGTCGACGAGGCGCACCAGCACATCGATGCGCGGATGCAGGGCATAGGCTGCCTCCAGCAGCCCGAAAAGATTTTCACCGTCGGCCGCGGAAACGTGCCCGACGACATCGATGGCGAAAAGGTCGTCGCGGCTGGTCTCGATACGGCGAATTGCCGGAACCTCATCGAGAAAATTCATCGGCGCTTTCCTTTCCCGGCTCGTTCATCAGGCTTGGAACACCCGAAACCCCCAGTCTGTTCCCACCAAAGGCATTACTGTTCCCGTCAAAGGCATTATAGGTGGGCGCGTTGAATGATTTCCGAGACCGCCCGCATGCCTGCAAAGCTCTCCGTCAACCTCAATGCCATCGCCATGCTGCGCAACCGGCGCGACCTGCCGTGGCCAAGCGTGACCGGCCTCGGCCGCATTGCGCTGGCGGCCGGGGCGCATGGGCTGACGGTGCATCCGCGCCCCGACGAGCGGCACACAAGACACTCCGATCTGCCTGAGATCCGGTCGCTGATCGACGACGAGTTTCCGCGCGCGGAATTCAACATAGAGGGCTATCCGACCGAGGATTTCCTGTTGCTTGTGGAAAAGCATCAGCCTGAACAGGTGACTTTGGTGCCGGACGATCCGGCCCAGGCGACATCGGACCATGGCTGGAACTTCGCCACCCAGGCCGCGTTCCTTACACCGATCGTCAAACGCTTGAAAAAAGGGGGCTTTCGCGTGTCGCTGTTTTCCGACCCTGATCCCGATTGGGTGGCGGCCGCACGTGACACCGGTGCCGATCGCATCGAGCTCTATACTGGTCCATATGGCAGCTATCACACAGATTCCGCCAAAGCGGCCAAAGAGCTGGAAAGATTGGGAAAAACCGCTGACGCGGCGCTTGCCGCCGGGCTGCAGGTCAATGCCGGGCACGATCTCGTGGTTGGCAATCTGCCGGCGCTGGTCAAGCGCATTCCGGCATTGGCCGAAGTGTCGATCGGACATGGGTTGACAGCCGACGCGTTGGAGTATGGCATGGCCGGCACGGTGGGTCGGTTCCTCAAGGCCTGCGGATGGTAGCGATGGGCAGCCTGGCGCGGCAGGCATGGCAGCCATTACGCGACGGCACTTGATATTGCATCGCAGCAAGCGTAGAGCACCGCGCGCTTATCGGAGTGTCGTCCATGGCCCTTACCAACACTGGTAGTGAGGCAGAACCCGTCGAACAATCGAGCCATTCGGAAGTCGAACAGCACAGCACCAAGGTTCTGATGCTGGGCGCGCTCGGTGTCGTCTATGGGGATATCGGCACCAGCCCGATCTACGCCTTTCGCGAGGCGCTGGTGGCGTCCTCGGGCGGCAATGTCGCCCAGCGCGGCGATATTCTCGGCGTGCTGTCGCTGATCATCTGGTCGCTGACGATCATCGTCACCATCAAATACATCATGTTCGTGCTGCGCGCCGACAACCGCGGCGAGGGCGGCGTGCTGTCGCTGATGGCGCTGGCGCGCGGCAGTTTCCCCAAGCGTTCAGCATTGATGCTCGCTATCGGCATCGTCGGGGCATCGCTTTTCTTCGGTGACGCCGTCATCACACCGGCGATTTCGGTGCTGTCGGCGGTCGAGGGCATGAATGTCGTCACGCCGACCTTCCAGCCCTATGTCGTGCCGCTGACATTGGTCATCCTTGCCATGGTGTTCGCGGTGCAGCGCTTTGGCACGGGCGGGGT
>NZ_RZQY01000505.1:0-4476 GCF_003998575.1 Mesorhizobium sp. M7A.F.Ca.CA.001.10.2.1
CCATGTGCTGGCGGCGATCGGCGGCGCGAAACTTGTCGGCAGCGCGCCGGAAATGGCGCCCGGCACGTTCTGGCAGGATCCCCGGAAATGACCGCATTGGGAACCGACGGCACGCGTGATGCTCCGCCGAGCATGTCCGGCCGACGCAGTCTGGCGACGGCACTCATGCCCGCGCTGACTGTTGCGGTCTCCCTGCTCGGGCTTTGCCTGCTGTGGAACCTTGCGGCAAGTGTCTGGCCAAGCCGTGCCTTTCCAGGGCCTCGGCAGGTCTGGCAGGTGCTTCTCAGGGAGGCTGCGAGCGGCGACCTCTTTTACCATCTCGGCGTGACTCTCGGCCGGGTCGCCGCGGCATATATCGTCGCCATGATCATCGGATCCGTCATCGGCGTTTTGCTCGGCAGCCATCGTCGCGTCGACCGCTTTTTCAACCCATGGGTGATCCTGTTCCTCAACATCCCGGCGCTGGTGGTCATCGTCCTCGGCTACATTTGGTTCGGCCTCAACGAGGCGGCGGCGATCGGCGCGGTGGCGGTGAACAAGATCCCGAATGTCGTGGTGACGATGCGCGAAGGCGCCAGGGCGCTTGATCCAAGTTACGCCGAAATGGCCACCGTCTATCGCTTCGGCCGCCTTGAACGCATCCGCCATATCCTGCTGCCGCAATTGCAGCCCTATCTTGCCGCCGCATCGCGATCCGGCATTGCCCTCATCTGGAAGATCGTCCTGGTCGTCGAACTGCTCGGCCGCTCGAACGGTGTCGGCTTCCAGATCCATCTCTATTTCCAGCTCTTCGATGTCGCCGCCATCCTTGCCTACACGCTGGCTTTCGTGGCGGTGATGCTTGTCATTGAACTTCTCCTGGTGCAGCCCGTTGAACGACATGCAACCCGTTGGCGCCGTCGTCCCGCTTAAGGTCGACATCGCCGAAAAGACCTTCAGGTCCACGCGAGGCGTCTCGATCACGGCGCTTCAGGACCTTTCCTTCGAGGTCCGGCAAGGCGAATTCGCCTGCTTGCTGGGACCGTCGGGCTGCGGCAAAACCACGACGCTGCGTATCCTGCTTGGCTTGGACAAAGACTTTTCCGGCTCCTTTCAGTTGCCGCAAGGAGGTTCGAACCGCATCGCCGCCGTATTCCAGGAACCGACCCTGCTGCCGTGGCGAACGGTGGAACAGAATGTCAGGCTGGCGTTGCCCAAAAGCTTGAGAGCGAAAAATCTCGACGGGCTGTTCGACACGCTCGGCCTCGCCGGCATGCGCTCGCTCTATCCTGCCGAACTGTCGCTCGGCCTTGCGCGCAGGGCAGCACTTGCCAGGGCTTTCGCCACCGAGCCGGCGGTGCTTTTCCTGGACGAACCTTTTGTCTCGCTCGACGAACAGACCGCCGAGCGGCTTCGGCATCTGCTTTTGACCGTGTGGTCGGCACGGCCAACGACCGCCTTGATGGTGACGCACAATCTACGCGAGGCACTGATGCTGTCGGACCGCATCATCGTGCTCGCGCCACGGCCAACCCATGTGCTCGGCGTGTTCGACGTACGGTTGCCACGGCAACATCGCAATTCGCAGGTGATGAGCGACCTCCTGCGGTCGTTCCATCATAGATTTCCGGACGTCACCTGATCGCCTGCTGGCGAAATGCATATCGGAGGCCTTCATGTCGGTTGATCGGCTAAGACGCAGGCTTGTGAGTGGCTTCACCTGCACCGCTGCCAGCGCCGCCTTGCTGCCATGCTGCCTCGGACGAGCCGTTCTGGCCGCAGGCGGCAGCTTGCGGTTCTCGACCACGCAAATCGCCGACGGCGTCTTCGCCTTCCAGGGCGCGGATGAATTGATGACCGCCGCCAACAACGGTGCGATCTGCAATCTGGGCGCCGTCATCGGCACCGATGCGGTTGCCGTCATCGACAGCGGTGGCAGCCTGATCGAGGCGCAGGCCTTTCTCGCCGCGATCGGAAAGCTGACAGCAAAGCCGGTTCGCTTCCTGGTCAACACCCACATGCATCCCGACCACATCTTCGGCAATGCGGCATTCCGGAAGATCGGCGCGACCATCGTCGGTCACCGCAATCTGCCGCGTGCTCTCGAGGCGCGTGGAGCGTTCTATCTGCACAACTATCGCGAACAGCTTGGCGAGGCGTTGATGGAGGGGATCGAGATCGTGCCGCCGACCATGCTGGTCGACGATCGCCTGCAACTCGACCTCGGCGGGCGCATGATTGAACTGCGGGCATGGAAGGCGGCGCACACCGACAACGACCTGACCGTATTCGATACCGCGACCAGAACGCTTTTTGCCGGCGATCTCGTGTTCATGGGCTCCTTGCCGACGCTCGACGGATCACTGCTTGGATGGCTCCGCCAGATGGATGCGCTCACCGCGATCGACGCCACGCGCGTCGTTCCAGGTCATGGTCCTGTAACGGCCGACTGGCCACAGGCGCTGGCGGGGGAGCGACGCTATTTCGAGATTCTGGCGCGCGATATCCGAAAGGCGATCGCCGACGGAACGCCGCTGCGCGAAGCAGTCAAAACCGCTGGCGAAACCGAACGGGATAATTGGCACCTGTTCGACGACTACAACCAGCGCAACGCAACGGCCGCATTTGCCGAACTCGAGTGGGAATAGACGATGCCGACATGCGTCCAGCAGCTGTAAGGCACGGCGATTTGCCAAGGCGTCGCCAAAGGCTTATCCTCAACGCCAGCCTGGGCACCACCTCTCTGCATTGGTGGAGGCATCGAAATGCAAAATCACCCTTACTCGAGCCGGCAGCTCGCTTTGCCGCTCGCATCCGTTTTTGTCGCGATCATCTTGGCCATCGGCACGCTGCTCGGTTCCTCCGGAACCGCCAGCGCACAGCAAACAACCGCGTCCTCGGACAGAATCTGGCATGACTTGAAGGGCGACGTGTTCGGCGATCGGGCAATTCTGGTCGATACCGGCGTCGTCAGGATCGAAGCGCCGAAGCGGGCGCAGGATGCCGCCATCGTGCCCGTGGACATCTATCTCGATCCAGCCAAGGCGCCGGACGGCATCAAATCCGTTACCTTGATCATCGATGCCAACCCTGCACCGGTGGCGGCAACGTTCCAGCTCGGCAAGGATGCCGGCGTGACGCATCTGTCGACGCGCGTGCGCGTCAACGACTATTCCTATCTGCGTGCCATCGCTGAGACGCAGAGCGGCCAGCTCCATATGATGCAGACCTTCGTCAAGGCATCAGGCGGATGCTCCGCCCCTGCGGTCAAGAACCAGGACGAGGCCAACGCGACGATGGGTCAGATGAAGCTGCGCCAGTTCCCGCCCAAAGAGACGATGACCAAGACTGAGGAACTGCAGTTGATGATCCGGCACCCTAACAATTCGGGCCTGCAGCGGGATCCGCTGACCCAGTATTTCATACCGGCGCATTTTGTTCAGAAACTGTCGATCTCGCAAGCCGGCCGGCCGATCCTCTCCATGGAAGGTGGAATATCGATTTCGGAAGACCCCAATTTCCGGTTCGATTTCACCGTGCATGGCAACGGCGAAATCCAGGTGGAAGCGACCGACACGGATGGCAAAACATTCCGCAATCAGTGGCCCCTGGAGACAGCAGGTCTCTAAAGTATCCCTCTTGCGCCGTAATGCCGGATGCTTGCCAGCTCGATCCCCGAAGTGAAGCTCATTTCGGGAGGATCATGTCCAGGCAAAGGATGGAACTCCATCCGGCTTGCGGAGGGAGCAGGCTCTAAAAGCAGCGCACGTCGGCTTCCGACTGCGCGCGCTTCAATTCGGTACGGGCGGCCTTCGCCGGTGCGCTTTCGCGAAACAGCCCAGCGTTTTCGCCTGTGGTCAAAGACATACTCTTGAAAGTCTCGGCCCTCTCATAGTGGTCGTACGGAAGGATCGAGGCGATGACGTCGATCGAGCAGGAACAGCTTTCCAGCGCCTTACGTGTCTGGCCGTTCGTCTGCATGCAGCCGAGCACGTAATCGGCAATCGTTGCTGTCGGGTAATCTCCCGCGGCGCCCGCCGGGTTTGCGAAGGCCAGCGGCGCGGCCAGGAGCAGCGGCAAGGTCGAAAATCCAACATATCTGATCATGGGAAAACCTCCGGTTAGCCTGGGCGCGATGTGCCAAGTCGGGATCACCGTGGCAGTTGGCAACGAGCCGCAGAGTCAGTCAAGCGCCCATGGCTTCCGTATACGACCAAAGGAGGAATGCGGTACTCATCGACCGTGGTTCCGCATGGCGGCCTGATGGCCCGCTCCACACCCCAACTCCAACGATCATCTCATGCTTGGCCCACTATCGATTCTCCATGCAGCACGTAGATGGCCAGGCCGAGACATCGAAGTGAATACCGCTAAATAAAATCCTTGCTTAGGTGAAATGTAAAACTCAAAAAATAATCAAATTTTATGCGGTCAACCGTTATTTAGCTAGTAGAAATACTTTATCTAACCAATACTGTCCTAGTTATTTCCTTATAT
>NZ_RZQY01000506.1:0-4461 GCF_003998575.1 Mesorhizobium sp. M7A.F.Ca.CA.001.10.2.1
ACGCATTCCTGCTCGACGAGCCGGAACTGTTTGCCGCCATCAACGGCTTCATCGGCTCGGCCGCCAGGGCGAGAGGGCTGGGCCTATGAGCGTCAACCGCGACCAGCGCGTCGACCTTGAAGTCGTCGCCAACCTCATCCCACCACAGTCGCGCGTGCTCGATGTCGGCTCGGGCGACGGCTCGCTGCTCGAATTGCTGCAGGACAGCAAGCAGGTCGACGGCCGTGGGCTCGAGCTGTCGCAGCGCGGCGTCAACGAATGCGTGGCGCGCGGCCTCTCGGTCATCCAAGGCGACGCCGACAAGGATCTCGAATTCTATCCCGATAAGGGCTTTGACTTCGTCGTCCTCTCGCAGACGCTGCAGGCCACCCGCAACCCGAAGCTGGTGCTCGACGAACTGCTCAGGATCGGCAATCGCGCCATCGTCTCCTTCCCCAATTTCGGCCATTGGCGTGTGCGTCTGTCACTGTTCGTCAACGGCCGCATGCCGGTGACCAAGGACCTGCCCTATTCCTGGTACGACACGCCCAACATCCACTTCTGCACCATCCGCGACTTCGTCAATCTGTGCGACGAGCTCGGCGCGACAGTCGAGAAGGCAACCGCTCTCGACGCCAACGGCCAGAAGATCGGCCTGTCGATGCCGTGGTGGTTCTGGAACTTCTTCGGCCAGCAGGCAGTGTTCTTGCTGAAACGGCAGTAGCCGCAAGCTATTCGAGGATGTCCGTGGCCTTGTGCGGATGTTCGACGCCGTCAGCAAACACCACGTCGGCCTCCGAATTGTCCGTGCGCAGCGCCAGAATCGCTTGATAGGCGGGCGAATTGTACCAGCCATGCACATGCTGCCTGTCGGGAAATTCGATGATAATCAGATGACCCGGCCAGTTGTTCTCGATCACCTCGACATCGCCGCCATGGACCAGAAAACGGCCGCCGAAAGGTTCCAGCGTGGCATCGATCTTGTGCAGGTATTCGACGATCTGCGGGCCCATCGTGGCTTGGCGCATATGGGCGACGGCGTAAGCGGTCATAAGTGCACTCCCTTTCAATCGAAGCCGATTGCCGGCTCCGCAGGCACAGATTGCCAAGGGTCGTGACAGAATTCGATTACCCCAAAAGTAATAAGAATGAGATGAGGCGATCGTGACGAATCGGCCTGCGTGATCCTGAGGCGGTTTCCAGTCTCCGGCCCTCAGGGTGTTGCCGTTGAGACGCAAGGTTGCGAATTCGTGGTTGCGGACGGATTGAACTCTGCAACCAGATGATGACACGGGAGCATGTTTTTCGTAGCGTCATGCCGGACGCGATGCCGAGCGAAGCACGGAGCGGGGAACCTGACCTATTCGATCGTTGTCGAAATGGAAAACGCCAAGTCCATCAATGAAGATGAGATCGGCGTTTCGTTCAGTGCTTTGGCACGGGAAATAGAAGCCGTGACGACAACCGGTCAATACATAAAACCGGAGGTCATCGTCGTTCACAGCGGACCAGATACCGACACACCGCTTCTGCGGCATCGTCTCACCGAAATTGTTCCGCAACTTGGCATGGTAGCAAACACGATCTTCAGCGCCTGCACAGGCGGCCGGTACTATGAGGTCAAGAACGCAGGCGCCGCGTTGGCCAAGGGCGACATCGTCATTTTCTGCGATTCCGATACAGTGATCGAAGACGGCTGGCTGTCGGCACTTCTCAAACCGCTCCAGGATCCGAAGACGATCGCCGTGAACGGTTACACCTATCTCGGCTGTGACGATTTCGCGTCGCGGACCTTTGCGCTTCTGTGGTTCTTCCCGCTGCGTGATGGTGATCGACGCTTTGCCTCCAAGCGCGCGATGAACGCTAACAATTGCGCCTTCCGCAGAAGCTGGTTAGCCGGCCATCCCTTTCCGGCCAGCAATGGATTCAAGGTTTCTTGCACGTTGCTCACCAGCCAGTTACGAGCAAGCGGGCATGATTTTGTCAGAGTCGATGCCCGGGCCAGCCATTATCCCCCGCGCGGTTGGCGCTTTTTCTTTTGGCGTGCCCTGGTCACCGGGCGCGATGCGGACCGGAAATATGTGGCACTGGCATCGCCATCCCAAGCCGCGCGAGTGCTGAAGGCGACAAGACGTTGGTTTTCGACATCCTGGAAAGTGGGTGGGCGTATTCTGACGCATGCAACTCGGCTCGGAATGCCGGCATGGCAGATCCCGTTTGCACTGATCGTCGGATTGGCCTTTTGCGCGCTGGTTTTTTGTGCACAAGCGGCCATGGCCCTTGGGCTGGTTCGGGACGAGGTTGAAAACGTGCCCCTCTACGTGGGACATAGCTGAAGCACTATGGTCAAAATGGGCAAAACCATCGAACCGACACCTCTCATCACGGTCATTACGCCGACCCACAACCGACGCGAAACGGTGTTGCGCGCCGTGGAAAGCGTACTCTCCCAGAGCATGTCGAGGCTTGAGCACATTGTCGTCGACGATGGTTCGACCGATGGAACCGAAGCGGCGCTGGCCCGCATCCAGGACCCGCGGCTGATCTATGTCGGGGCGAAATGGCGAGGCGCCAACGCAGCCAGGAATGCCGGCATCGAGCGCGCGCGGGCACCGTTGGTGACGTTCCTCGATTCCGACGACATCTATATGCCGCACCGGCTTGAACGAACCCTGACCTGGTTCGAGGAAAATCCTGCACTGCAAGTGCTGATCAGTTCGTTCGTGTCCCTGAAAGGCAATCGCATCACAAACTGCGTCAACCCCGAGGCGTTCGTGAGCCCCGCAATGCTGGAGCGGACGCTGGTTGGGCAGACCATCTTCATTGCCGGCTCCGCGATCACGGCTCGCCGCGAAGCCTTGCTGGCCATCGGCGGCTACGACAGCGACATCACCCGCATGCAGGATCGCGAATTGCTGCTGCGCCTTGCGCGGCGCTTCGGTGCGCAGTTGTCCAGGGATCTGGACTGGACGAAATACAATTCGGAGAACTCGATTTCCGGCCGCCGTGACGGCTATGTCGAGGCCTATGCGAACCTGATGGGCAAACATCCGCATATTGCCCATGCCTACCCGCACATTCCGCCTTACATGATCTCGCGGCAACTCATCGCCGACATCCTGCGAGGCAGGATACCGGAGGCATTTCAGGGCTACATGGCCAACCGTTCATCCAAAACGCTTGGCTATTCGCTGCCGGAATTGATGCAAGGCTATGTCCATGGCCGGCGCTGGCGCCGCGATCTCTCCAACGAGTTTCGCAATCAATTTGGTGCCCGGCCCGCTTAAGCCGAGAGGGATTCCGGGAAATTGTGGAACGGTTTTCCCTCCGGATCGCGTTAACCCCTCTGTCGAGAGCTCAACGGTCAAGTTCGGGAAAATACGGATCCGATAGAAACCGCCTGTCCCGTTCGCCTTGTAGGCAGTCTATCGGCGTCGCCGCGTCGACGGGGATGCTTCTCACCTCGTCCTGAATGCCGCTCACTTCCAGGAGCAGCTTGCGCCGGATGGCTGTCGAAAACTCGGCGGCGGCATAGATAGGCAGCACGAAGGAACCGGGTCCGCCGATCACGCACTGCGCATAATACTGGTCGAGATGGCTGAAGGTGGGCGACGGGCTGATCAGGATCGGCAGGCCATTGACGACGATGCCTTTGGCAGTCGCCGCATCACGCGTCGCGGTGACCGGCGGCCCGATATTGTTCGGTCCGTCGCCCGAAATATCGATGACGCTGCGTTCGCCCTGGAAAGACGTGCGGTCGAAAAGCTCGGTGCCGAAGGCCAGCGCGCCGGAAATCGAAGTGCCGCGAAAGCTGCGGAACGGGCGAGCCGCGACCTTGTCGGCAAAGCTGTTCGCGCTCTCGGCACTATCGATGATCTGCCAGCCGATGACCGCGTCGTCGCGGACCGTGCCGGCCCATTCGAAATAGGTCAGCGCTATGCGGCCCGTGGCGCCAGCGCGGACAGCCTTGATGAAGTCGGGATGCCGCAGCGCCTCGACATAACCGGCCCGCTGCAGGGCGAACTCCTTCTCGTCCATCGACAGCGAGATGTCGACCGCCAGCACCAGCTCGACGTCGACGGCGAGCGCATCCGGCGGCGAGGCCATCGGGGCAGCCTGGGCGCAGGCAAGACAGGCAAGCAGGCGAAGAGCATCAAGCATGGCCGTCGCCAGGGTTGTTCTCCCGAAGAGCTTCCCTCGCGATCGCGGCAAAATAAAGCTCTGCTTCCCTCGCTCGGATATCAGCTCATTTCTTGCGGCGGGCGGCGACTGGCGGCGGTTCTATCGCGCCGGCCCTGACGCGGGCGGGCTTCAGGGCTGGCGCACCGGAATCCTTGACGATCGTCAACGCGCGCGGGAAGAAGTGGTTGTTGTGCTGGCCGCGCCCGATGTTGAGGATCGCTGTCCCCGGCAAACGCTTCTCGAGCATCGACAGCACGCGTCTTAGCGATGGGCCGTCGAACGCATCCAGCGCCTCATCGA
>NZ_RZQY01000507.1:0-4445 GCF_003998575.1 Mesorhizobium sp. M7A.F.Ca.CA.001.10.2.1
AGCGCATTCTCAACAACCTGGTGTCGAATGCCTTTCGCTACACCAAGCAAGGTGGTGTCCTGTTGGGCTGTCGCCGGCGCGGCGCATGTGTGGAGATACAGGTCCTCGACAGCGGCCCCGGCATCCCCGCCGATCAGCAGGGGATGGTCTTCGAGGAGTTCGTGCAGTTGCAGAACCCGGCGCGGGACCGCACGCAAGGCCTGGGACTCGGGCTCGCCATCGTTCGCCGCACCGCCGACCTGTTGGGGCACCCGCTGAAATTGGCTTCGACGTCCGGACGCGGTTCCCTGTTTTCCATCACCGTCGCGAAGGCCGGCGCGGTGCAAGCTCGCTTAGAGGTCGACACGACATCGCCGGCCAGCAGTGCCGCCGGCATCATGGTGGTCGAGGATGAGGGCGACGTTCTCGATGCCATGGTGCGCTTGCTCAACCTGGAGGGACATCGTGTCTATCCCGGCCGCTCCGCCGCAGAGGCACGGAAGGCCCATGCGGCGGCGCTGGCTGCCGGCGATGCGCCGGTCGACCTGATCATCGCAGACTACCGTCTCGAGAATGACACCACCGGCACCGACGCGATCCGTGCGCTTCACGCCCATATCGGCCGCGTTGTCCCGACCATCATCATCACCGGCGATACCTCGCCTTCGCGCCTCAAGGAGATCAGCGCCAGCGGCAGCCGCATCCTGCACAAGCCGATCGCCGACGAGGAATTGCGCGAAACCATTGCTGCGGCCTGCTTTGCTGGCAAGGCGACAAGTGGGGACACACGTTAAACGAAAATGCGCGCTGGACGGCACCACGGTTCGGCGCGCCGGCAAGCCGCGATGCAGCACGCTGGTGCGCAGTACATCATCAACATCGAAGCTGCCGCCCAAAAGCAAAAGAGGCCCCGGTCAAACCGGAGCCTCCAATCGTTTCAGGCAGGATCTCTCGAAAAGGCGAGAAGGATCAGGCAGCTTCTTCCTGCTCGGCCTCTTCATTGTCGGCCTTGGCGCCACGCTTAGGGCCCTTGTTGAGGTTGACCTCGATCAAGCGCACGGCTTCGGTTTCCGACATGCGGTTGACGGCCGCGATCTCGCGGGCCATGCGGTCGAGCGCCGCCTCATAGAGCTGGCGCTCGGAATAGGACTGCTCCGGCTGGTTGTCGGCGCGGTAGAGGTCGCGCACGACTTCCGAGATCGAGATCAGGTCGCCCGAATTGATCTTCGCATCATATTCCTGGGCGCGGCGCGACCACATGGTGCGCTTGACGCGGGCGCGGCCCTGCACGACCTTCAGCGCGCGCTCGACATAATCCTCCTCCGACAGCTTGCGCATGCCGATGGAGGTCGCCTTGGCGACCGGCACCTTCAGGCGCATCTTGTCCTTCGAAAAGTCGATGACGAACAGTTCCAGCTTGTGTCCAGCAACTTCCTGCTCGTCGATCGAGACGATCTGGCCGACGCCGTGCGCCGGGTAGACGATGTACTCGCCGGTCTTGAAACCGTGACGCGCAGCGGTGGACTTCTTCTGCGGGGTGATCGTTGCCATTACGCCCTGAACTCCTTGTTGTGGCACCGGCGTCCTGCCGGTCCGAACTCGCGCGATCGGGGAAGCCGATCGTTAGCCGCACAACAGATGAACCCATCGGAAAGGCCGGACCGGCAAACCGCAACATCGCGACCGCCTGGCCCAGATCGCTCTGGTCCGAATGGGATTTTCACCTTTCAGTGATTTGGGGCGTCTGCGCCATAAATCGACGTTGTGTCACCGGCATGTTTCGCTGATGTAACACAAAAAGTCGGAAGAATCAAGGTTTTGCTGCATACGCGAAGGCCACAGGTCAGCGCCGGCTGTCAAGCCGGTTAATGTGACGTGCCTCTTACCCAGCGTAATACCGGCCTTTGCGGCCGTGTTGTCAATCGCCTTCGCCGGGCTCGGCCGAGAAGTATTTCTCAAACTTGCCGGCCTCGCCGTCGAAGGATTTGGCGTCTCCCGGCGGTTCCTTCTTGGCGGTGATGTTGGGCCATTTCTCGGCGTATTCGGTGTTGACCTGCAGCCATTTGTCGAGGCCGGGTTCGGTGTCCGGCTTGATTGCGTCGGCCGGGCATTCCGGCTCGCAAACGCCGCAGTCGATGCACTCGTCGGGGTGGATGACGAGCATGTTCTCGCCTTCGTAGAAACAGTCGACCGGACAGACTTCGATGCAGTCCATGTATTTGCATTTGATGCAATTGTCGGTCACGACATAGGTCATCGGTCGGCTCCGGGACGTCCCATTTTGTTGGGCTTTTTCCGTCAGGTAACGCCTTTGTCGACCGCTTGCAAGGGTAGCCATTGCGGACGGTGCCGGTGTTTCCGGAATGGAATTCCAGACTGCAGGCCCGGCGGAAGTCAGTCATGTCCCGCAGAGCGTCTGTTTGCCGGGCTCAGTTCTCGCCTCAGGCGTGCCGTTGTCCCAGAACCACTGCGTGTTTTTGGACGCCAGGCATCAATCTTCGCCGAGCAATCGGTCGGTCTGGCGACGTTCCTTCTTGGTCGGGCGGCCGCTGCCGGCCTCGCGCAGCCCCGGAATTGCATCGGGAGGGGCTTCGCCCTTCGGTGCGGGCGGTGGCGACATATCCTCGTAGAGCGTCCGGGCCTCCTCGGCCGGGCCGCGCCGTGCACCGGCGCCGAGCACCTTCCAGATGAAGATGCGACGCTCGAGCGTGATGGTCAGGACGTCGCCTGGCTTGACTTGGTCGGAGGCCTGCGCTGCTTTGTCGCGATTGATGCGGACCCGGCCGGCGACGACCAACTTCGCCGCCAGCGAGCGCGATTTCACGGCGCGGGAGAAGAACAGCCATTTGTCGATGCGCTGGCGGCCTTCGGCAACCATCGAAGCGAGCCGGGTTCTACTTCTTCAGCTGGTCGCGGAGAGCGGCGAGCTTGGCGAAGGGCGAATCCGGATCGAAACGCACCGGACGCTCCTCGCGCGGCTTCGGCTGGAAGGCCGGCTTGCCGCCTTGCGGACCACCTTTGCCATCAGGCCTGCCACCCTTCCAGTCGGGACGGCCTTCGCGGCGGTCGGGACGTTCGCCCTGCGGCCTGCCATCACGTCGCTGTTCGCCTTCGGCCTGCGGCTTGGGCTTGAATTTCGAGCGGTCGAAGCGCGGCTTGCCGGCTCCATCGCGCCGTCCTTCATGGGCCGGGCGTTCTCCGGGTGCAGCAGCGGCCGGTGCGCCGGCGGCATCCGCAGGCGCATCGCTTCGGCCGCGCGCTTGTCCGTTGCGCGGGCGATTGTTCCTGCGGTTGTCATCGCGGTTGCGCGGGCGCTGTTCGAAGCGGCCCTGACGCCACAACAGGATGGGTTTTGGTGCTTCGGCTTCCGGCGCGGGTTCGCCGACAGCTGCTTCAGTCACCGCCACAGGTTCGTCCGGCGCGGCGTCCGTTGCGGGCGCGGCATTTGCCGCCAGGTCGGCCGTTGCGGCTTCTTCTGCCGCTGCGGCTTCAGTCTCGGCAGCTTCAGCCTCTGCCTGCGGTTCAGCCGGTGCCGGTTCAGCAGCAGCCTCGGCAACAGGCGCTTCGTCTTGCACGGTTTCGACCGGAGCGTCCGCCTGTTCTTCCACGGCAGGCGAAGCAGGTTCCGCCGCGGCGTCGGAGGTGATTTCGGCGGGAATTTCGGCCGCGGGTTCCGAAACGGCCACTGCGTCCGATGCCGCCTCCGACTCTTCGACGGCTGCCTCTGCTGCGGCATCCGTTGCCGCGGCTTCGGCCGATTTGGCCTGCTCGGCTCGTTCAGCTTCTTCCGTCGCCAGTTTCGCCACCGCCGCTTCGCGGGCGGCGTTGTCCTGCGCTTCGAGCCGCGCCTTGACCTCGACGGCCGGCTTAGGCTCGGCACGATAGCCGAGACCCTTGAGAATTTCTTCCATGTCGTCCGCGGTGGCGCCGAGGATCGACATCATCGGCGGCGTCACCATGAAGGACTGGCCGTCATAGGCGCCGTCCGGGCGCTGGCCGAGGCCGGGCTTCCAGTTGGTCGCCGGACGGATCAGATCCGCCAACCGTTCCAGTATGTCGATGCGCACGGCGCGACGGCCGAGATTGCGGTAGCCGGCAAGCTTATAGAACGTCTTGTCGAAAGCAGGGTCGATCACCACCGAGGTGCGACCCGAGGCGAGCGCATGGACCACGTCGCCAAAACCCGGCTTGTCCTTGCCGTCGTTCTTCAGCGCCCACAACAGCGTCACCAGTCCGGCAGGCGCCGGCTTGATCAGCGCCGGCACGAAGACATGGTAGGCGCCGAAGCGCACGCCAAGCCGGCGAAGGGTGGCGCGGCCTTCCTGGTCGAGCGACTTCATCTCCTCGGCGATGTCGCGGCGGTTGATGAGGGCGAAATTCTCGACCAGCTGGAAGGCGGTGGCGCGGCCGATGCCGGAAATCTGGTTGGCGGTTTTCCAGTCGACCAGGGGCTTCAGCAGCGACTC
>NZ_RZQY01000508.1:0-4440 GCF_003998575.1 Mesorhizobium sp. M7A.F.Ca.CA.001.10.2.1
GGCCCTTGTAGAGCGCGCCCATGATCGAGCCGTTGGAACCGAGCTTGACGAAGAAGGTGCCGACGATCGAGGTGAGGATGCAGGCGCCGCAGATGGCGAGCGGATAAAGCATGGCCGCACCCAGAACGGCGGTGCCGCCAAAGAAGATGGCAGCCAGAACCATGGTGGCGACGACGGTCACCGCATAGGTTTCGAACAGGTCAGCGGCCATGCCGGCGCAGTCGCCGACATTGTCGCCGACATTGTCGGCGATGGTGGCCGGGTTGCGCGGATCATCTTCGGGAATGCCGGCTTCGACCTTGCCGACGAGATCGCCGCCGACGTCGGCGCCCTTGGTGAAGATGCCGCCGCCGAGACGGGCGAAGATCGAGATCAGCGATGCGCCGAAGCCGAGCGAGACCAGCGAGTCGATGACGATGCGGTCATTGGGCTGGAGGCCCATGAAGTGGGTCAGGATGAGGTAGTAGATCGACACGCCGAGCAAGGCCAGGCCAGCAACCAGCATGCCGGTGATGGCGCCCGATTTGAACGCGATGTCGAGGCCGGCAGCGAGGCTGTTCGATGCGGCTTGCGCCGTACGAACGTTGGCGCGAACGGAGACATGCATGCCGATGAAGCCGGCGGCGCCCGAAAGCACCGCACCGATCAGGAAGCCGATCGCGGCGGTGATGGACAGCAGCCACCAGGCGAGCACGAGGACGACGACGCCAACGATGGCGATGGTGGTGTACTGACGCGCCAGATAGGCTTGTGCGCCCTCGCGGATAGCCGCGGAGATTTCCTGCATGCGTGCATTGCCTTGATCGGCCGCAAGGACCGAACGTGTCGCCCAGATGGCGTAAAGGATTGAAAGCAGGCCGCAGGCGATGACGGCGGAAATAATTGTCATTGCCGGATTTTCCTCGATTGATGGCCCAAAAGAACCCCTCCCTGGGCCGTTGAGACAAAGACCGGATTCCGAGCACGGAATCCGCCTCTTCGCATCGGTGTATGCGAAACAGGGCTGCGAACGTCAAGATATTGTTCGGTTTTTGCCCGGCTTTCGCCCAAATGGTTTGGGCCAGGCGACGACTGCTGTCAGCACCCTCTATTAGATCGATTGAAATTGGCCTGACGCAGGACGCCCCTACTCGGCTCCCCGGCCCATGCGGCGCGCCGTGTAGCGCTCGATCGCCGACAGACCGTCATAGATCAGCACGGCAAGCGCTGCCACGATCAGGCCGCCTTGCAGGATGAAGGCGAGATTGTTGGACAACAGCCCGGCGATGATCACTTCGCCCAGCGTTTTGGCTGCCACGGTCGAACCGATGGTCGCGGTGGCAAGACTGATCACCACCGACAGCCTGATGCCGCCGAGAATGATCGGGGCGCTGAGCGGCAGCTCGACCTTGGTGAGCCTTTGCCAACCGGTCATGCCGGCGCCGCGCGCCGCCTCGACGACATTGGCCGGCAGCGTCGTCAGACCGGTCAGTGCATTCTCGAAAATCGGCAGCAGGCCATAGAGAAACAGGGCGATCAGTGTCGGCTTCTCGCCGAAGCCGACGGCCGGTACGGCAAGCGCCAGCACCGCCACCGGCGGAAAGGTCTGACCGATGTTGACGAGGCTGCGCGATAGCGGCAGGAATTCGGCGCCGGCCGGCCTGGTGACCAGGATGGCAAGCGCCACCGCAACGATGGTTGCCGCCACGGTGGCGATCAGAACCGTGCGTAAGTGCAGCAGGGTCAGCGTCAGCAGGCTGCCCTGGTTGTAGATCACCGGCGCGTTGTTTTCGGTCAGCGGCTTCAGCAGCGGCACGAACCACCCGGGATTGGTGACGAAGGCGACAAGCAGCACCACCAATGCTAGCCTGAGCAGCGATGGAAGCCAGGCCTTCATGCCGGCCTCGCCGCACGCTTCACCAGCCCTTCGACGGTCACGCGGCCAAGCGGCTTGCCGTCGGCGCCTTTGACCGGCAGCGCCGGCCGGCCCGACCACAACAATTCGGCCAGCGCGTCGCGCTGGCTCGCATCGCCGGGGATCGCCTCACCTTCGGCGGAGCCCTTCTCCACGGCATCGCGGACCCGGCCGAGCGACAGCAACCGGAACGGCCTTTCGCTGGCGCCAACCAGGGTCTCGACGAAGGCGCTTGCCGGCTTTGCCAGGATCTCGGCCGGCTTGGCGTATTGCACCAGCTTGCCGGCATCCATGACCGCGATCTTGTCGCCCATATGCACGGCCTCTTCCATGTCGTGGGTGACGAGGATGATGGTGGTGCCGAAGCGCTTCTGGATCGCCAGCAGATCTTCCTGCGCCTTGGTGCGGATGATCGGGTCGAGGGCGCCGAACGGTTCGTCCATCAACAGCACGTTGGGTTCGGCGGCGAGTGCGCGGGCAACACCGACGCGCTGCTGCTGGCCGCCGGACAGTTCGTGCGGGTAGCGAGGCCCGAAGGCTTCGGGATCGAGCTGATAGAGCGTCATCAGTTCGTCGACCCGGGCCTTGATACGGTCCTTGTCCCAGCCAAGCAGCACCGGCACGGTGGCAATGTTCTGTGCCACCGTGCGATGCGGAAACAGGCCGTGCCCCTGGATAGCGTAGCCGATGCTGCGGCGCAGCTCGTAGCCGGGCAGCGAACGATTGTCGGCGCCGTCGAGCTTGATGATGCCCGAGGTCGGCTCGACCAGCCGGTTGATCATGCGCAGCAGCGTCGTCTTGCCGGAACCGGACGTGCCGACAATGACGGCGATGGTGCGCGGCTCGATGACCATCGACACGTCATCGACCACGGTCGTCGCGTCATAGCGCTTGGTGATGCCTTCGATCTCGATCATGCCGTTTCAACCCTGCGCCTGGTGGCGGTCATTTCGATCACCGCATCGAGGATGATGGCGGCGGCAAAGGCGAGCGCGACCGTTGGCACCGCGCCAAGCAGCACAAGGTCCATCGCCGTCTGGCCCACACCCTGGAAGACGAACACGCCGAAACCGCCGCCGCCGATCAGCGCGGCAATGGTGGCGAGGCCGATGTTCTGCACCAAGACGATGCGGATGCCGGTGAGGATGACAGGAAAAGCCAGCGGAAACTCGATGCCGAACAGGCGCTGCCTGTCGGTCATGCCCATGCCGCGCGCCGCGTCGTTGGCCGCGCGCGGCACGCCGGCCAGACCGACCACGGTGTTGGCCACCACCGGCAGCAGCGAGTAAAGGAACAGCGCCACAAAAGCCGGTGCGGTGCCGATGCCGCGAATGCCGAGCGCGGCAGCTCCCGGCACATGCGTGGCAACCCAGCCGAGCGGCGCGATCAAAAGGCCGAACAGCGCGATCGAAGGAATGGTCTGGATGATATTGAGCGCGTTGAGAACGCCGGCGCGCAGACTTTCGACACGATGGCAGAGAATGCCGAGTGGCAGGCCGACGACCACCGCCGCAAGCAGCGACCCTAGCGCCAGCGTTACATGCTTGGAGCCCTCTGCCCAGAAACTGTCGGCGCGGTTGAAATATTCCTTCAGGATCGACAGATTGTCCCAGCTTCCCGAAATCAACAGCAGCCCGATCGCCAAAGCCGCGACCACAAGCACGCCAACCCGCGCCAATGGCGACAGGTTCAGCCTTGTCAGCACGTCGGCGAGCAAAAGCGTGAAGGCAAAGATCAGAATCCAGAAACCGGAGGCTGGCGAAACTCTGGCGAAGGTGTTGCCCGCCGGCGTGAGAAATGTTCCGGCGACACCGATCAGCAGCGCGAGCGCGGCAAGCGCCATCACGCTGGCGGCAAGGCGCAGCACAAGTGGTGTCTTGAACAGCGCAATGAGTGCTGCGGCGACAATGATGGCGAGCAGCAGCGTCCCGGTCGTTGCCGGCAGCGCATCGAGAATCGAGCGCGCCTGGCCGGGGACGATGCGGTTGGCACGGAACGTGGCAAAGGGGGCGGCGAAGGCCGCATAGGCTGATATCGCGGCGATGACCACGCCGAGCTTGTCGAAGCGGATGTTCACGCCCTGCCCCTTCAGTCGATCCGGCGCGCCACGAAAGCGGCGCGCCGGAATCGTCCTACTTCAGGAAGCCGTTCTTCTTCAGGAAGTCCTCGGCGACGCCCTTGACCGGCTCGCCGCCGACCTGAACGCGACCGTTCAGTTCCTGCAGGGTGACGAGGTCGAGCTTGGCGAAAACCGGCTTCAGCAGCGTCTCGATCTCGGGATGCTCCTTCAGCACCGCTTCGCGGATGATCGGCGCCGGCTGGTAGACCGGCTGCACGCCCTTGTCGTCGTCGAGCACGACGAGCCCGGACGGTGCGATGCCGCCATCGGTGCCGTAGACCATGGCCGCAGTGGCGCCATTGGTCTGGTTGGCGGCCGCTGCGATGGTTGCCGCCGTGTCGCCGCCCGAGAGGGTGATCAATTGCTCAGGCTTCAGCGTGAAGCCATAGGTGGTCTGGAAAGCCGGAAGTGCGGCCGCCGAATTGAC
>NZ_RZQY01000509.1:0-4438 GCF_003998575.1 Mesorhizobium sp. M7A.F.Ca.CA.001.10.2.1
ACAGATCGCCGTCACCCTGCTCACGACTATGTTACAAAACTGTAATTTTCGTGCCCTTGAATCGCCACGTTCAGAGACCCAAATACACGTCATCGGCAGTGTTCGCCGAGTCCGGAGCAAGGCCCGTCCCCCGCCTAATCCGGACACCTGCGGCAGCCTATCCCCCCTCTCCGGGCTGCCGCATCGTTTCGAGTAGAAGGCCGCCGTGGTTCCCCCTCCACCACGGCGGTCTTTTTTATCCCAGACAGACGTTTGCAGCCCGTGGTCCAATGATCGCGGGCTTTTCGTTTTCCTGTCCTGCCTTTACGGTTCGGGTTCTGAATCGAAAGGCTTCACATATGTCCGCAATTTCCCCCGTCCTCGACCGTCTCGACAACAATCTCGACCAGAGCCTCGAGCGCCTGTTCGGCTTGCTCAAGATCAAGTCGATCTCCACCGATCCGGCCTTTGCCGCCGATTGCCGCAAGGCGGCGGAATGGCTGGTGGCCGAACTCAAGCTGATCGGCTTCGACGCCAGCGTTCGCGACACACCAGGCCACCCGATGGTGGTTGCGCACCATGACGGCCCGGCCGGTTCGCCGCATGTGCTGTTTTACGGCCATTATGACGTTCAGCCGGTCGATCCGATCGAATTGTGGGAAAGCGATCCGTTCGCGCCTGCTGTCAAGGAGGTCGGGCCGGATCACAAGGTGATCACCGGACGCGGGTCGGCCGACGACAAAGGCCAGTTGATGACCTTCGTAGAGGCTTGCCGCGCCTGGAAACAGGTGCACGGCAATCTGCCTTGCCGCATCACCATCCTGTTCGAGGGCGAAGAGGAATCCGGCTCGCCCTCGTTGAAGCCGTTCCTCGAAGCCAATGCCGACGAACTCAAGGCCGATTTCGCGCTGGTTTGCGATACCGGCATGTGGGACCGCGAGACGCCGTCGATCTGTGTGGGATTGCGCGGGCTGGTCGGCGAGGAGATCACGGTGAAGGCGGCCGATCGCGACCTGCATTCCGGCCTCTATGGCGGTGCCGCCGCCAATCCGATCCGGATCCTGGCCAGGGTGCTGGCCGATATCCACGACAAGGACGGCCATATCACCATCCCCGGCTTCTATGACGGCGTCGAGGAAACACCGTCGCAGATCCTGAAATCATGGGAGACGCTCGGCGAGACCGCCGAGACGTTCCTCGGACCGGTCGGCCTGTCGATCCCGTCGGGCGAAAAGGGCCGCTCCGTGCTGGAGTTGACCTGGGCGCGGCCGACGGCCGAGTTCAACGGCATCATCGGCGGCTATACCGGCAAGGGCTTCAAGACGGTGATCGCGGCGGAAGCCTCGGCGAAGGTGTCGTTTCGCCTTGTCCACAAGCAGGATCCCAAGAAAATTCGCGCTGCGTTCCAGAAATTCGTCAAGGAGCGGATTCCGGCCGACTGTTCGGTCGAATTCCATCCGCATGGCGGCTCGCCGGCAATCCAGCTTTCCTACGACTCGCCCTTCCTCGCCAAGGCCAAGAATGCGCTGTCCGACGAATGGCCGAAGCCGGCGGTGACGACGGGCAGCGGCGGCTCCATTCCGGTTGTCGGCGATTTCCAGACCTATCTCGGTATGGAATCGCTGCTGGTCGGGTTCGGCCTCGACGACGACCGCATCCACTCGCCCAACGAGAAATACGAGCTCAGCTCCTTCCACAAGGGCCAGCGCTCCTGGGCGCGGATTCTCGATGCCTTGACGCGCTGAGCGGCGGAAACTCCTGTTTTCCTGTTGATTTTTCAGCGGATCGCGGCGAGGACGGGCCACAAGACAAAGCGCTGCAGCGTCCCTTGCGGGTCAGGGGACACTGTAGAGCTCGACCGGAGAAGACAATGGCCGATATCCGTTTCCATAAAAACGACCTGCCCGACCTCTCGCACTACAATGTCGGGGCAGTGGCCATCGACACCGAGACGCTCGGGCTCAATCCGCATCGTGACCGGCTGTGCGTGGTGCAGATTTCGCCCGGCGACGGCACGGCCGACGTCATCCAGATCGCGCCTGGCCAGAAGAAGGCGCCGAACCTCGTCAGCCTGCTGCGGAACCGTGGCGTAACCAAGCTGTTCCACTACGGACGCTTCGATCTTGCCGTGCTCTACAATGCGTTCGGCGTGATGCCGGAGCCGGTGTTCTGCACCAAAATCGCCTCGCGGCTGACCCGCACCTACACCGACCGCCACGGGCTGAAGGACATCTGCTTCGAGCTTCTTGGCGTTGGCCTCTCCAAGGCGCAGCAATCGTCGGACTGGGCGGCCGAGACGCTGTCGCCCGAACAGCTCGAATATGCCGCTTCCGACGTGCTCTATCTGCACCGTTTGCGCGATGTGCTCGCCGGACGCCTGGCGCGCGATGGGCGGACCAAGGAGGCCGATGCCTGCTTCCGCTTCCTGCCGACGCGTGCCAAGCTTGACCTGATGGGCTGGGACGAAGAGGATATCTTTGCCCACAGCTGACGGTCGTCCGGCCAGCACATCGCGCAGCCGGTACCGGCTGGAACCGGATGCGGGCCGCGGCGTTCTGTCGGCTCAGTTTGTCGGTGCAATTGGGGGATGATGACATGGCGGACAGAAAGCCGATTGCGACCGCGCCGACAGACGGCTCCAAGGTCTCCGTCACGTGGAAGGACAGCGACGGCGTGATCAACGAATCCATCGCGCAATATCGCGACGACGGCTGGTGGGTCTATATCGACAGTCACACGCAAAAGAAGGTCGAGCCGACCAGCTGGCGCCCTGCCGCAAGCGACGATGACGACTAGAGCAGTTCACCGTTTCACGGAAACGGCGAGCTGCTCTAACTCTTTGTTTTGACGCAATTTTGGACGGAAAACCGCTTTACACTTTTCCTAGAATTGCTCTAGTGATGGCGCCGCTGGTGAGGCTGGTCGCTTTCGAATAGCCTGAAGCCGTTGATATCGAGGCCGATTCGGAGCTTTCCGTTCCGCCGTCGCCCTCTTGCTCGGAGGAACTCTCTATGGGTGTCGAAAGCCTGCTCGTCTTCATCATCATCGGTGCCATCGCCGGCTGGCTCGCCGGTCTTATCGTTTCCGGTTTCGGCTTCGGCCTTATCGGCAACATCATCGTCGGCATCGTCGGCGCGTTCATCGCCGGCTGGCTGTTTCCGAGGATCGGATTTTCCATCGGCGGCGGCACTCTCGCCGCGATCATCCATGCCACCATCGGCGCCATCATCCTGCTGGTGCTGGTCAAGGTCCTGAAACGAGCCTGAGGCTCGACAACGCAAAGAGCGCGCCATGAAACAGAATACGCTCTATCTCGTCATTGGCGCGCTCGTCGTCGTGGTCATTGCCCTCGGCATCTACGTCTATCGCGAGCAGACCAAACCCAAGGGCGTCGAACTCAAGATCGACGACAAGGGCATTTCGATCCAGCAGAACTGAGCCGTCGAACGGCACATGCAGGAGCACGACATGGTGGCTTCTGACGCTCCGGAAGACGTCGATCAGCCCAGAATTACCGTTGCGGAATGGGAGAGGCTGAACAGGCCGCCAAGACGCGAGGCGCTGCTGCGCTATCATTGGCGGGTGTTTCGCTTCCTGAGGACATCCGCGCCGGTCAGCGAATTGCAGGGGCGAGAGCAGGCTTTCCGCGATACGATCATAGCCACCGTAGCCTTCAACCGGCCCGAAATGATCGAATGGCAAATCCACCTGGTACGCAGATACCTGGCCGAGCACGAAAGCTACATCGTTTTCGACAACAGCAACAAGGACGATGCAAGGGAAGCGATCCGCGATCTCTGCCGTCGCCAGCATGTCCCCTATGTGGCATTGCCGAAGAACAGGCTGGTCGTCAGCAGATCGCACGGTCAAGCGCTCAACTGGATCGTGCGGAATTTCTTGCCTGGGTTCGGGCCGAAGCTTTTCGGCTTCATCGATCATGACATCTTTCCAACTGAACCATTTTCGATCCGCGACCGAATGGAGGGCAAGAGCCTATACGGCAGCGTGCGGCGCGATACGCCGACACCAGGCGGCTGGTTCCTGTGGCCCGGCTTCTGTTTTTTCCATGGAAGCCTGTTGCGGCGGCGGCTGGATTTCGCCCCGAGCTACAAGTTTCATATGGATTCCGGCGGCGGCAACTGGCCGGTGCTCTACAGGTCGATCGATCCGGCGCTGGTTCGGTTCGCCGAAAACAAATCGCTTCGCTTCGGCGCGGGACATGATCAATCCGAGGATTTTTTCATGGTGGTCGATGGCTGGCTGCACGTGACTAACGCCTCGAACTGGAGGCGACAGCAGGTTGACAGGAGCGAACACATTCTCGCGCTGTTGCGGCAAGCCGGCGGTCCCGACCAGCCGGATGTGAAGTTCGAGCCGATCTGAAATCAGGTCTGAGGCGGGTGGTGTTGACAGAAAACGCTGAGGGGCCTGTTGCATTGCGGCCTGAAATCCAGGGGCT